>USNI01000001.1 GCA_900555975.1 uncultured Desulfovibrio sp.
GGAGCGACTTCGGGACTGAACCCCACCTGGGTGAGGCCGTCGCGGTCGCGCAGGTCCACGAAGATGAGGCCGCCGTGATCGCGGCGGTACTGCACCCAGCCCATGAGGCACACGGTCTCACCGTTGTTGGCAATGGTCAGATCGTTGCAGTGATGACTGCGCTTCCAGTCGCCCAGCGGCTTGATGTATCGGGCGTGTTCCTTCTGAACGTCCACGACGGACTTTTCGTTCTCTTCAAACTGGCTCATGACCATTCCTCTTTATTGTTCGGCGTTCAGGCTGGCGGCCACATCGGCGCAGGGCACTTCACGCTGCTCGCCAGATTCCATGTTCTTGATGATGACGCTGCCGGAAGCCAGCTCGTCGGTTCCCATGATGAGCGTAAAACGAGCCCCGGACTTGCCGGCCTGACGCATGGTGGCCTTCATGCTGCGGCTCTCATAGCCCATGGTGCCGGAAAGCCCTTCGCGACGCAGGCTCTGTGCCAGGGCAAAGGCGGCATCACGGCAGGAATCGTCGAGAACGGCCACATAGAAATCGGGACGGACCTCGGGCATCTCGCGGCCTTCCAGAAGAAGCGCCAGACGCTCCATGCCGCAGGCAAATCCGATGCCGGGAACGGCGGGTCCGCCGAGCTGTTCCACAAGGCCGTCGTACCGGCCGCCGCCGGCCACGGAACCCTGGGATCCGATCTCATTGGAAACCACTTCCCATGTGGTGCGGGTATAGTAGTCAAGACCGCGTACCAGACGATGGTTGATCTGATAGGGAATCTTCTCCGCGTCAAGATGCTTCAGCACGGCCTCGAAGTGCGCACGGCAGTCGGGACATTCATTTTCCAGAATCACGGGAGCATCGGCGGTCAGGGCCTTGCAGTCCGGCACCTTGCAGTCCAGAACGCGCAGAGGATTGGTTTCCATGCGACGACGGCAGTCTTCGCAGAGCTTCGTCTGATCGAGAGAGGCCAGCCAGTCATGAAGCTTTGCGCGATAGAGAGGACGGCAGCTGGAGCAGCCCAGGGAGTTGATCTGAAGCGTAAGATTCTTCAGGCCGAGCTTTCCGAGAAATTCCATCATCATGCAGATGATCTCCGCATCCGCCTCGGGTTCCTTCGGGCCGAGGCATTCGCAGTTGATCTGATGGAACTGGCGCATACGGCCCTTCTGAGGCCGTTCATGCCGGAACATGGGACCGATGGTGAAAAATCTGCTCACGGATTCGCGGGCATAGATGCCGCTCTCAATGTAGGCGCGCATGACGCCTGCGGTTGCTTCGGGACGCAGGGACATGGAACGTCCCTTGCTGTCGGGAATGCAGTACATTTCCTTCTGGACCACGTCGGTTTCCGTGCCGATGCCGCGGCAGAAAAGGTCGGTGTATTCCATGAGCGGCGTACGAAGTTCGCCGAAACCGTAGCGGGGAAATACCTCGCGGGCGGTGGCTTCCATCATCTCAAAAAGACGGCTCTGCGCCGGAAACTGGTCGGCAAAGCCCTTGATAGCCTGAATCTGTGCCATGAACGGACTCCAGCAATATAGAAATAACGCATGAGGATAGGGCCTTTTCTTTCCGTTGTCAAAGAGTTGCCGGCGGCCATGCTTTCCGGCACGGCAAAAAAGAAAAAACATTTTCCGGAACATGCCTCTCCCGCGCTCCGGCCGGAGAAAGCCGGAACGGAATCTCCTTCTTCATCCATTGCATCGCACAGAAAAACATGACAAAATGATATTCTTCAAAAACTTTTTCCGTTACCGAAGTTTCTTTTTTTTCAGAGACTGCTCATGGAAGAACTCATACTTCGCGAAATCGTCGTTCTCTTCATCCTTTCCATCATCGTCGTCCTCATCTGCATCCGGTTCCGTCTGCCGTCCATCGTAGGATTTCTCCTCACCGGTGTCTTGTGCGGACCTTCGGCCCTTGGACTCATTCCCTCACCGGAGGCCGTGGACACCTTGGCCGACGTAGGTGTCGCCTTCCTTATGTTCTCCATCGGCATGGAGCTTTCAGGAAAGGAGCTGGTGCGCTTGAAAAAACCGCTTTTTCTGGGCGGTTCCTCCCAGGTGCTGCTGACCACTGCCTTCGTCTTCGCCCTCACCTTCTGGTGGTGCGGACCGAGGCTCGGCATCGTCTACGGCTGCATGGTCACGCTTTCCTCCACCGCCATCGTACTGAGCATCCTGCAGCAGAAGGCACAGACAGAATCTCCCCAGGGACAGGTATGCCTTGCCGTACTTATTTTTCAGGATCTCGCCATCGTGCCGATGGTACTCATCTTCCCGCTGCTCGCCGGAGGACTCGAACTGGATGCCAATTCCATGCTTCTGGCTTTTGGCAAGGGCATTCTTGTCATCGGCGGCATTCTTGTCTTCGGCAAGCATCTTTTACCCCGCCTCATGTTCAGCGTGGTGAGGACGCGCAGCAGCGAGCTCATGCTCATGACGACTCTGGGCCTGTGCCTCGCCGTCGCCCTCATCACATCGTGGGTGGGGCTATCCCTGGCTCTCGGCGCCTTTCTTGCCGGCCTCATGATGGCGGAGTCGGAATACAGTCTCAATACGCTTGAAAGCATCATGCCCTTCAAGGAAGTCTTCTCCAGCATCTTCTTCATTTCCGTGGGGATGCTCCTCGACGTAGGCTTCTTTCTCTCGCATCTTCCCGTCATTGCTCTGTGTGCCGCAGCCATCATCGCCGCCAAGATTCTCATGGCCATCCCCGCCGTCCGCATCCTGAAATATTCCATGCGCACGGCCCTGCTCACGGCCTTCTGTCTTGCTCAGGTCGGAGAATTTTCCTTCGTTCTTGCCAAGTCCGCCCTCGGACTCGAACTCATCAGCAACGACGCCTATCAGATTTTCCTCGCCTCCAGCATTCTGACCATGATCCTTACGCCGCTCCTCATAGGATCCGCTCCCCGAATCGCGGGTAAAATTCTGAAGAATCCCGACCTGCAGACGCCGGAAGCCGCTGCAGAAGACGACATGAACGAAGCCGGAGAAACCGGAAGCCATATCATACGCGACGGACGTCTGCTCAAGGATCACCTCATCATCATAGGCTTCGGCATAGGCGGTCAGATCATGGCGAAGGGAGCCAGAAACTGCGGCATTCCCTACATCATCTCGGAAATGAACCCCGACACGGTCGCCCGCTTCCGGAACACCGAACCCATCCGTCACGGCGATGCGTCCTTCCCTCTGGTGCTGGCCCATCTCGGCGCGGCCACGGCGAGGACTCTCGCCATTCTCACCTCCGACCCTGCGGGCAGCCGTGCCATCATCGCCAACGCACGGGCCATGAACCCATCGCTGCACATCATTGTGCGCACCCGTTTTCTCGGCAATCTGGACTCCTATAAGGAAGTAGGCGCCAACGAAGTCATCCCCGAGGAGTTCGAAACGTCTCTGGAGGTCTTTGCACGGGTGCTCAACCACTATCTCGTGCCGCGCCAGACCATCGACCAGTACGTCTCCGCCATACGGAGAGAAAATTACGGCATGCAGCGCAAGCTGGGCATGGGCGGTTCCATCATGGACAGTCTGCCCGATCTTCAGCTCGTGGCCTATGCCGTGGAGGAAGGTTCTCCTCTGGCCGGAAAAACCCTTGCACAGGCGGCTCTGCGCAAGGAACACGGCGTCACTGCGGCGGGCGTGAGGCGCGGAGAAACCATCAACAACAATCCCGATGCGCAGACGCAGCTTCTGGCCGGAGACATCGTCTATCTTCTTGCCACACAGGAAGCTCTGACCAGAGCCGCTCCGCTCTTCCACACCGAAGGAAGGAGCGCTGCCTGAATGGATTCCGGCCATCGTCCCTCCGCACTTGAAGCTCTCGACGAAGATGCGCGCCGGGAGTACTGGGCGGCACTGGCTCTGCGTCATGTCAGAGGTCTCGGCGTCCGGTCCGCCTGTCTGCTGCTGAAACATTTCGGCTCGGCCTATGAAGCCGTCATGAACGTACAGAAGTGGCCGGAAGCGGATGTTCCGGCGCACAGGGCGGAAGGGTGGCTGGACAACTCCTGGAGAGTCGGAGCAAGACCGGAATGGGAGGCATCCCGCACGCTCCAGGCTTCCGTCATTCTCTGGACTGATCCCCGCTATCCGTCACTTCTGCGGGAGCTGCCCGATGCGCCGGCCCTGCTTTACGCAAGAGGAGACCTGACACTGCTCTCCTCGCCGTCCGTCGCGGTGGTCGGTTCCCGCAGCTGCTTCGGTGACGCTCTCGATCTGACCTCACGCATGGCTGCGGAACTTTCCGGCGCAGGCATTGCCGTCGTGTCGGGACTCGCCTTCGGTGCAGACGGATATGCCCATCGGGCCGCACTTTCCGGTCCCGGAGGAACCATCGCCGTCATGCCCGGCGGCGTGGACGTCCCTTTCCCCGCAGGACACGGGGAACTCTATCAGCAGATCGCCGGACAGGGACTCGTCATCAGTGAAATGCCTCCGGGAAAACGTCCCGGACCGGGAGCCTTTCCCGTCAGAAACCGGCTCATGAGCGGTCTTTGTCTCGGCGTGCTCGTGACCGAAGCCGCAAGTCTGCGCAGCGGCAGTCTCATCACGGCGCGCCTTGCCGCGGAGCAGGGAAGAAACGTCTATGTTCTCTCTCCGGATCTTTTCCGGCATCCCTGCCGTGAAGGCACGAAAAAGCTGCTTATGGACGGAGCGCGCCCCGTGTTCCGCTCCTCGGACATACTGGCCGATCTCTTTCCGCATCTGAAAGACTCTCTGACGGAAACGCCAAAAAAAAAGCACACGACCATCCGGACGGCACACGACGACAGCATGCCCGTTCCTTCAGGCAGCGGCTCAGCCCTGCCTGCGGAACAAACCGCAGAAGCGGAGAACAGACCTCCTGCTCATACCGTCTTTTCCGCTCAGGAAAAACCTTTCCCCGCAAAGAAGCCTTCCGTCCATGACACGCCGCCCCTGACGGAAGAGGAGGAAACCATACTCTCCCTTCTCCGCAGAGGCCCGGTCTCTCAGGATGAACTTCTCCATGCGGCACTTGAGGAAAGTCCCGTCTGGAACAGCGCTTCCGTCAGCGCCGTTCTCATGATTCTGGAGGTCAAGAAGCTGGCGCATCGTCGCCGCGATTCACGATACGAGGCAGTCTCATGAGCCGTCTGTCCGAAATCATCGACGCCCTGCCTCCCGGTCCTGCAGCCTTTCTCGCGTGGATGGAATTTCAGAAGGGCGCCTCGGAAGCCACGGTGGAAGCCTACGCCCTGGACATTCTCGAGTTTGAAACCTATCTGCACGGCCTCGGAACCACGCTGGAAAGGCCCTCGGAAATCACAAGGTCGATGGTGCAGGGCTTTTCCGCCTCGCTGTTCCGGCAGGGACTGGCCCGCAGTTCCACGGCCCGCAAGCTTTCCGCGCTGCGATCCCTGTTCCGGCATCTTCTCAGACTGCACAAAATATCGTCCGATCCCTGCTCCGGAGTGCGCAATCCGAAGCAGGATCAGCATCATCCGGCCATGCTCAACGTCGATCAGGTTTTTGATCTTCTTGCCGAAACGCCTTCCGACGCCCACGCCGGACACCATGAGGAAACCGTCTCCGGGAGCGAAGATCTCTGTGCCGACGAACTTCTTCATCTGAGAGACATGGCTCTTCTGGAACTTCTGTACGGTTCAGGTCTGCGCATTTCCGAGGCCCTGGGACTCGACGTCGAAGATCTGCGTCCTTCCACCGGCCATGTCCGCGTCATGGGCAAGGGCGGAAAGGAACGCCTCGTTCCGCTCAGCGATACCAGCATCACCGCATTGACGCGCTGGCTGGAAGTACGCGGACAGATACCTCCCGCTCACGGCGAACGGGCCGTGTTTCTTGGAAGACGCGGCAGAAGACTGGACAGACGGCAGGCGGCACGCATGCTTGAAGAACGACGAAAGGAGGCGGGCATCCAGCAGCACATCTCCCCGCACGATCTGCGCCATTCCTTTGCCACGCATCTTCTGGAAGGCGGCGCCGATCTTCGTGCCGTACAGGAACTGCTCGGCCACAGCCGCATCTCAACCACACAGCGCTACACGCATCTCAATCTTGATGCGCTCACCCGCATCTACGACGAATCCCATCCTCTGGCGAAGAGAAAGAACGGCACGTCATAGCCCGCCGGCCCCGCCCCTCCACTTACCCGTTGCACGAGCGTCAAAGAAAGGATAGACTCTCTTGTCTTTTTCCTTTTCCCGGTGGTACGCGCATGTCTGAACATCTTCTTCTTGCCGACATCGGCAATACCTGCATCAAGATCGTCTTTGCCCGTCCGGACGCACTGGAGGCCACCTATTCCCTGCCCACCAGAACGCAGCATACGGCGGACAGTCTGGGGCTGTCGCTCATGCAGCTTCTTGCCCTTCGAGAGCTGAGGACAAGCGACATCACCGCCTGTCTTGTCTGCTCCGTGGTTCCGGATGTCAGCACGCTGCTGCACGAGGCGCTGCACAAATATCTGAACATCACGCCTCTCACCTTCCCCGGCGATTTCTCCATCGACCTCGTCAACGGTTACGATCAGCCGCAGGAAGTCGGCGCCGACAGACTTCTTGCCGCCTATGCCGCAAGAACGCTCTTTCCCGACACGCCTTCCGTCATTTCGGTGGACTTCGGCACCGCCACCACCTTCGACTGCGTATCCGGCAACACCTACCTGGGCGGACTCATCTGTCCGGGACTTTTCTCCTCTCGCAATGCTCTGGCCGCCAACACCGCAAAACTGCCGCGCATCTCGCTGGAAATGACGGAATCGCATGTGCGCATAGGAAAAAATACCATCACGAGCATGAACCACGGCTTTCTCTTCGGCTTTGCCGCCATGACGGAAGGTCTGTGCGAACGCCTCAAGGAGCAGCTTCCCGGTCCCGTCTTCGTGGTGGGAACCGGCGGTGCGGCGCATGATCTTTCCAGAATCTGCCGGGCGTTTGACACCGTCAGACCCGATCTTATTCTTGAAGGACTCCGGCTTCTCTGGAACCGGAGACCATCCTGCGCATCAGCATAGCATTCTGTTCTCTTACCCGGACCAGGGTCCGGCATATTCCAAGGAGTTCTCTCAATGAACAACAGCACCATCACTTCCGTATGGGCCCGCGAGATTCTCGACTCCCGCGGCAATCCCACTGTTGAAGTGGAAGTCGGTCTCGAATCCGGTCACGTCGGCCGCGCCGCCGTGCCTTCCGGCGCCTCCACCGGCAGCCGCGAAGCCCTCGAAATGCGTGACGGCGACAAGAGCCGCTACAAGGGCAAGGGCGTGACCCGCGCCGTGGAACACGTGAACGGCGAAATCGCCGAAGCCGTCGTCGGCCTCGACGCGCTTCGTCAGGTGCAGGTGGACAACACCCTCATCGATCTCGACGGCACTGAAAACAAGTCCCGTCTCGGCGCCAACGCCATGCTCGGCGTGTCCCTTGCCACGGCACGCGCCGCTGCCGAATATCTCGGTCTGCCTCTGTATCAGTACCTCGGCGGCGTGAACGCCAAGATCATGCCCTCTCCCATGATGAACGTCATCAACGGCGGCGCCCATGCTCCCAACAATCTGGACATCCAGGAATTCATGATCATGCCCGTGGGCGCCAAGACCTTTGCCGATGCTCTGCGCATCGGCGCCGAGGTTTTCCACACCCTGAAGGGCATTCTCGCCAAGGACGGACACGTCACTTCCGTGGGCGACGAGGGCGGCTTTGCCCCCAACCTCAGAAGCCATGACGAGGCCTTCAGCTATCTCATCAAGGCCATCGAGGCCGCCGGCTACATCCCCGGCGCGGAAGTCGCTCTCGGCATCGACGCCGCCGCGTCCGAATTCTACAAGGACGGCAAGTACGTCATCGCCGGCGAAGGCATCGAGCTGACCAGCGAGCAGATGGTGGACTGGCTGGAAGACTTCACCGAACGCTATCCGCTCATCTCCATTGAAGACGGCATGGCGGAAAACGACCGCGAAGGCTGGAAGCTCCTCACCGACCGCCTCGGCGATCACATCCAGCTCGTCGGCGACGATCTGTTCGTCACCAACCCCGACATTCTGGCTGAAGGCATCGAAGACGGTCTTGCCAACGCCGTGCTCATCAAGGTGAATCAGATCGGCACCCTGACCGAAACGCTCGATACCATCGAAATCGCCAAGAACGCCGGCTATGCCACCATCGTGTCCCACCGCTCCGGCGAAACCGAAGACACCTTCATCGCCGATCTTGCCGTGGGCACCAATTCCGGCCAGATCAAGACCGGCTCCGCCAGCCGTTCCGACCGCATCGCCAAGTACAACCAGCTCCTCCGCATCGAGGAAGAACTCGGCGACGTCAGCTTCTTCTTCGGTCCCATTCTCGCCGACAACTACGGCCTCACCCAGCCCGAAGACGAAGAATAGCACATCGCGCGGGGAGGATGTTCCTCCCCGCCCTTCCCTTCCACGCATGCGTCCGGTCATCCGGAATTTCTCCGCCTTTCCCCGGGCCTCCGTCATTTCTTTTCGCGGACGCCTTTCAGATACATGCTCCGCATGGAAAGAAATAAGGAATACGTCATGAGCAGACTTCTGCGGATCTTCTTCTGTTCCTTTATTGCGCTGGGCCTCTTCGTTCAGAGCGCCTCAGCCGCCGACATCGCCTCTACCGTGAGCAGCATGCAGGCCGCCTACGGCGCCATGCAGAGCTTCCGTGCCGACTTCACTCAGCAGCTTCTGCAGAGAGAGAGCGGCGTCGTGGAGGAACGTCACGGCGTCATTACGTTCAAAAAACCTCTGCTTCTCCGCTGGGAGACCGCCGCCCCCCATGCCGAACTCCTCATGGTGACGGACAGAGAGATCTGGAACTACCTCCCCGACGAGGAACTGGCCTACCGCTATTCCCGGGAACTAGCCGAAGATTCCCGCTCGCTCATTCAGGTCATCACCGGTCAGAGCGCTCTTTCCAGCGACTTCGATCTCGAATCCGCTCAGGCGCCGGAAGACGGAAAGCTCATTCATCTTCTGCTCTACCCCAAGGAACCGACCACGGAACTTACCGAGGCTCAGCTCTGGATCGATCCCGACACGTCGCTCATCCGCCGCGCCATGGTCATGGACTTCTACGGCAATACCAACACGATAGAACTGAAAAACCTGAAGCCCGACGTCTCCGTCTCCGCCAGGGATTTCACGTTTACACCTCCCGCGGGCACGGAAGTGGAAGATCACGTTGAAGCGCAGCACCCTGTGTCGAGACCTCTGCTGAACTGACGTTCCGCACCCTTTCTCTTCCGCAGCGACCTCTGCCCGAAGACGGCGCTTTTCGCTTTTCGACAGCACTTTTCCGGGCCGGCTTCCGCGCACGGGGCTGGACTATCCTGATAATTAAAGGTACATAGACTTCTCGCATGGAACAGCAGCACGGCATACTGGTACTGAACAAGCCCAAGGGACTCAGCTCCGCGCAGACCATTGCGCGCATCAAGCGTCTCGGGCAGAAAAAAATAGGCCATGCAGGAACGCTCGATCCCATGGCCACGGGCGTGCTGCTCGTTCTGCTCGGCAACGCCACCAAGCTTTCCGGATATCTTCTGGAAGGCGGCGTGAAGACCTACGGCGGAACGCTGCGCCTCGGCGTGACCACCGACACCTGGGATGCCGAAGGTTCCATTGTTTCCGAAACGAAGCTGCAGGAAGAGGATCTTCTTCCCGGCTCCGTTCTTGAACAGGCCGCACGCCGTGAAGTGGCGGCCTGGCTGGATGTGACGGAACAGCCCGTTCCGCCCTATTCCGCCGCGAAGCACCAGGGTCAGCCTCTGTACAAGCTGGCCCGTGCCGGCATGGAAGTGCCGGCCAAGGTGAAAAGCATACATGTTTCGTACGCCGATGTTCAATGGGTGAACATGCCTGACGTACGATTCCGGGTAACGTGCAGTTCCGGCTCCTACATACGGTCCCTGGCCCACAGCTTGGGGATTCGACTTGGGTGCGGAGCCATGCTCACGGAACTGACCCGGGAATACAGCCATCCGTTCGGACTGGATGTCGCCCACACGCTGGACGAAATCCTTGCCGAGCCAGAGAGGCTGTCGGAATGGATCATGCCCATCAGCGCCGCCCTGCCAGACTGGAGGAACATCACCGTCGGCAACGTGCAGGAGGCAAATCTGAAAAACGGCATACCCGTTCCTCATCAGCCGGAATTCGGAGACTTCCGATCCGGCGACCGCGCCGTCATTCTGGCAAGGGACGGTGCGCCTCTGGCTCTGGCAGAAGCCCGCATGGACAGGGATCGTCCTGTCTGGGCAGTGCTTCGGGGGCTTTTTACCCACTAACCTCTGACGAAAGTCGGAGAGGAGGATACCGCTGTGGCTATGGATTCCGCTCAGAAGCAGGCCGTCATCGCTCAGTTCGCCAAGCACGAAGGCGACACCGGCTCCGCTGAAGTTCAGATCGCCCTTCTTACCGCCCGCATCAACGGCCTGGCCGACCACTTCAAGGCCAACAAGAAGGACTTCCACTCCCGTACCGGCCTGCTCAAGCTGGTCGGACAGCGTCGCAAGATGCTGAACTACCTGAAGAAGACCGACATTCAGAGCTACCGCGCTCTGATCGAGAAGCTCGGTCTGCGCAAGTAGTCGGAAACGATCCGGAAACAAGGGGGAGCGGAAGGAATTCCGCTCCCCCATCCTGCAAGAAGGGGGCATCGCCCCTCAACCTCAACGCGAGGAAGGAGCATCCGCGAACAGAGGCGAAGGTTTCGTCTTTCTTCCCGGAGTCTCCTTCCAGGAGTAACCATATGGGTCTGCTCAACAGTACTCGTGTCTCCGCCACCGTAGGCGGCAAGGAAATCATGCTGGAAACGGGCCGCGTGGCCCGTCAGGCCAACGGCGCCATCTGGATCCAGTGCGGCGGTACCGTGGCTCTCGTCACCGTCTGTGAAGCCCAGCTCGACACCCCGAAGGACTTCTTCCCTCTCACCGTGGAATATGCCGAACGCATGTACGCCGCCGGACGCATCCCCGGCAACTTCTTCCGTCGTGAAATCGGCCGTCCCAGCGATCACGAAACCCTTGTGGCCCGTCTCATCGACCGTCCCATCCGTCCGCTCTTTCCCAAGGGCTACGGCAATGAAGTACAGGTGCTTGCCACCGTTATTTCCGCCGACGGCGAAAACGATCCCGACGTACTCTGCATCACCGCAGCTTCCGCCGCCACCTGCATCTCCAACATTCCCTTTGCCGGACCCGTGGCCGGCGCCCGTCTCGGCCGTGTGGACGGACAGTTCGTGCTGAATCCCACCACCGAGGAGCTCAAGCGCTCCGACATGGACATCGTGCTTGCCGCCTCACGCGACGCCGTGGTCATGGTGGAAGGCGAAGCCAAGCTCGTCAAGGAACAGGATCTCATCGACGGCCTCAACTGGGCACACAAGGCCATTCAGCCGCTCATCGAAGCACAGGAAGAACTCGTGAAGATGGCAGGGAAGCCCAAGACCGAATTCATTCCCAAGCAGGACGATCCCGAACTCTTCGCCTACGTGGAAGAACTCGCCATCAAGTCCGGCATGGAAGACGCCCTGCGCACGCCCGACAAGCTGCAGAGAAAGGATGCCCGCAAGGCCGTCAAGGACAAGGTGAAGGCTCTCATGGCCACCGACGAACGCTATGCCGACGATCCCGTTGCACAGGCCGCCATCGGCGAAGTGCTGGAACATCTGGAAAAGAAGCTCGTGCGTCAGAGAGTCATCAACGAAGGCACCCGCATCGACAACCGCGACACCAAGACCGTGCGTCCCATTGAAATCGAGGCCTCCGTTCTTCCCCGTGCCCACGGTTCCGTCATCTTCGCACGCGGCGAGACCAAGACCATTGCCGTCACCACGCTGGGCAGCTCTTCCGACGAACAGAAGGTCGACACCCTGAACGGCGACGAAAGCAAGCGCTTCATGCTGCACTACAACTTCCCGCCCTTCACCGTGGGCGAAGTGAAGTCCGTGCGCGTGTCCCGCCGCGAAATCGGTCACGGCCACCTCGCCGAACGCGCCCTCAAGGCCGTTCTGCCTTCCGCCGAAAGCTTCCCCTACACCATCCGCGTAGTGTCCGACACCGTGGAATCCAACGGTTCCTCCTCCATGGCCGCGGTATGCGGCGGCTGCCTCTCCCTCATGGATGCCGGCGTGCCGATCAGCGCTCCCGTGGCCGGCGTAGCCATGGGCCTCATCAAGGACGAAGACAACTACACCGTTCTGACCGATATCCTCGGTGATGAAGACGCTCTCGGCGACATGGACTTCAAGATCGCCGGTACCGCCGAAGGCATCAGCGCCATCCAGATGGACATCAAGATCAACGGTCTGCCCACCGAAGTCATGGCCCGCGCCATGGAACAGGCCCGCGTGGCCCGTCTGCACATTCTCGACGTCATGGCCAAGGCCATGCCCGCCGTCCGTGAACTCTCTCCCTACGCTCCCCAGCATGAGGAAGTGTTCGTGAATCCCGAGATCATCCGCATGATCATCGGCCCCGGAGGCAAGAACATCAAGGCCATCACCACCGCCACCGGCGCGGCCATCGACATCGAGGACTCCGGCCGCATCACCATCTTCGCTCCCACGCAGAAATCCATGCAGGCCGCCAAGGAAATGGTGCTCTACTACGACCAGCATGCGGAACTCGGCAAGAACTACAATGCCAAGGTGAAGCGCATTCTGGAAATCGGCGCCATCGTGGAAATTCTGCCCAACCTCGAAGCTCTGGTGCACATCTCCCAGCTTGACACCAATCGTGTCGAAAAGACGGAAGATGTGGCTCATCTCGGCGAAGACATGGTGGTCAAGGTCATCGAGATCAACGGCGACCGCATCCGTGCCAGCCGCAAGGCCGTGCTGCTGGAAGCGCAGGGCATCGAATGGAAGCCCGAGGATACCGCACGTCCTGCCAGGCGCGAGCGCAGCGAACGCAATGACGGCGAACGGCGCGAACGCCGCAGCGAACGCCGCGAGCGTCCCCGTCGCGAACACAAGGAAGACTGACGCTTTTAGGGGAACATCCGTTTCCCGCTTCTGAGCAACCACGGAGCCGCCGTCCTGCAGCCAGGGACGTCAGCTCCGTCCGCATATGGATACAGACGGATACGACACCGCCCCCCCCGTGTCGCATGAGCTTCCCTCCCGTGTTGCCCCTTCCGCGGCATGTCGAACCGCCTGTCCGCCTGCAATCGTCAAAAGGAAAAGCCCCGCACCCTGTTATCGGGTGCGGGGCTTTTCCTGTACAGTTTTCGCCGCCTTTAAGCGGAAACTTCATCCCTGTCGGTCAGCAGCTTTCTTCTCCATGCCCTGGTCGTATTGACGAGCAGCTGAGAGATGGTCATGGGACCAATGCCACCGGGCACGGGCGTGATGGCGGAAGCCAGAGGCGCGACGCGTTCATAATCCACATCGCCGCAGAGCCTGCCATCCTCCCCCCGGTTGATGCCGACGTCTATGATGACGGCTCCGGGCCTGACCATGTCGGCCGTGACGAAACGGGGGCTGCCGAGTGCCGCGACGATGATGTCCGCCTCACGACAGACGGAGGCCAGATCGGGAGTACGGGAATGACACATGGTCACGGTGGCGTTGTAATCGCGGCTGCCGAGCATGAGCGCCACGGGACGCCCCACCAGATTGCTGCGACCTATGACCACGGCCTTCTTCCCGACGGTGGAAATATGATAGTGATCCAGCAGCGCCAGGATGCCTGCCGGCGTACAGGGCCGAAGTCCGGGCACATTCATGGCCACACGGCCCTGGTTGACGGCCGTCAGACCATCCACGTCCTTTTCCGGGCTGATGGCCTCTATGCAGGGACGGGCATCCAGGCCCTCAGGCAGCGGCAGCTGCAGCAGAATGCCGTCTATGGCCGGATCCGCGTTGAGACCGGCAATGAGGTTCTCAAGCTCCCGCTGGGTGATGGAGGCCGGCCGGCGGCAGGAAATCGTATCGATGCCCGCATCGGCACAGGCTTTTTCCTTGTTGCGGACATAGACCTGCGAGGCGGGATCATCGCCCACGAGAATGACCGCAAGACAGGGCGCGCGTCCAGCTCTTTCCCTGTCCTTTTCTATTTCCTCACGCAGTGCGGCGCGTATGGACGCCGCAGTGGCCTTTCCATCGAGAATCATGGCAGTCCCTCCTTTTCCGGCCGGGCCGGACGCATGGGTTAGCGGTGAACGACGCTGCGCGGACGCGTTCCGTCGGCCTGACTGAGCAGACCGTCCTTTTCCATCTGCTCCACGAAGCGGGCCGCACGGTTGAAACCTATGCGGAAACGCCGCTGAAGCAGAGAAATGGAGACCTTGCCGTTGTCCAGAACAAACTGAACGGCTTCGGCATAAATGGGATCGTCCACAATGTCGTTGCCCCGGGATGCGGGCTGACCGAAATCCTCGGAGGCGTCGTCGGCATCGTCATTGCCGAATTCCGCAAAATCAATCTTGTAGTTCGGCGGCTGCTGCTGCTTCCAGTATTCCACCACGGCGGACACTTCCTCATCACTGACGAAGGCGCCGTGCAGACGCTGAATCATGCCGCCGTTGGGCTTGAACAGCATATCGCCCATGCCGAGCAGTTTTTCCGCACCGGCTCCGTCCAGAATGGTTCGCGAATCCTGACTGCTGGTCACCTTGAAGGCAATGCGGCACGGAAAATTCGCCTTGATGATGCCCGTCACCACATCCACGCTGGGCCGCTGCGTGGCTATGATGAGATGAATGCCCGCGGCTCGCGCGAGCTGCGCCAGACGGACAATGCTGCCCTCGACCTCCTTTCGCTTGACCATCATGAGATCGGCAAGCTCATCCACGATGATGACAAGGAAGGGCATGTTGGAAAGATCTTCCGGCTCTCCCGTCTCCGAATCCACAGGAACGGCGCCGCCGGCTTCAACTTCGGCACGCAGACGCGCCTGCCTGTCGTTGTATCCGGTGATGTTGCGTACCTTGACCTTGGAAAAAAGAGAAAGTCGCCGGTTCATCTCGTCGATGGCCCAGAGCAGCGCGTTCTTGGTCAGATCCATGTCCGTGACCACGGGATGCACAAGATGCGGCAGATCCGCATACATGGAAAGTTCCACACGCTTGGGGTCCACCAGAATCAGCTGCACCTCATCCGGACGGGCGCGGTACAGCAGACTGAGAATGATGGCATTCAGACAGACGCTCTTGCCCGCACCGGTGGCGCCGGCCACCAGAAGATGCGGCATCTTGGCAAGATCGGCGGACACGGGCCGGCCTCCGGTATCCTTGCCCAGCGCCACGGTAAGCAGCGACTTTGCCTGACGGAAATTCTCGTTCTCCACGATCTCCCGAAAATGCACGGTGGACCTTTTTTCATTGGGAACTTCCACACCGACGGTATCGGTTCCCGGCACGGGAGCCTGCATGCGTACGGATACGGCCTTGAGGGACATGGCCAGATCATTGGCAAGGTTGGTGATGCGGGTTGCCTTAACGCCGGGAGCGGGACGAACCTCGAACATGGTGACCACAGGTCCGGGGGTGATGCGGGCCAGCGTGGCGTGCACGTTGAAATTCTTGAGACAGGTGATGAGCGCATTTCCCTGTCGGGCAAGCGTGATCTCATCGGGTCTGCTGGCGAGGTCCTCTTCGGGAAGGGGAGAAAGAAGATCCAGAGGAGGAAGGGTCAGCTCACGACGCTTCGGAAGAACAGGTGCCGGCACCGGGGGAACGGCCGCCTCCAGTTCCTTCTGCATGGCCATGGCACCGGCTACAGCTGTCGTCACAGAGGCATAGGACTCATCCTTTACCTCCGAAAGCGAAGAAGTACCGGCAAGGGAAGCGGTGGGAGAAGAGGAACCGGTGGAAAACGACGAGGAAGAAGAAGCCGGAAACGCAGGTTCGGAACCATGTACCGGCTCCGGGGCTGCGCGTTTCTCCTCAGTCGAAGACGAGACCACGACGGCAGGAAAATCTTCCGAGGGAGAAGACGCTGAGGAGGCGGAAAGCGCCGCCAGGGCTGACGGAGGCAGCTCGTCCTTGTCTTCAGCTGGTTCCGCATTCCCGGTCATCATCGCTTTTTCCACGGAGACAGGCTCCGCGGAACCGCCGGTCGGGGGCATCTCCACGGGATCGTCGAGTTCGAGTATGAATTCCGCCTCCTGCGGAGCATCGGGTTCGTTCTTCGAAACGTTATCAGAATGGACTTCCGGTACGTTTTCCTGAGGTACGGATACCCGGACGACCGGTGCGGAATCGTGCTTCCCCCGCTCTTCCGGCCGTTCCACCAGACGAAGGAGATCACTGAGATTCTCCTCTCTTATGCCGGAAGAGCCTCCTTCCTGCACCGGCTCATCCGTATGGATGTCGAGCATGGACGCTTCCGGCGCCTCCTCCCCCCTTCCACCCGTAACGATGTCGAGCACGGGCCGGGGACGCGGAGAATCTCCGCCCTTTTTCCTCAGACGTCCGAACGCGTCCGGCAGATGCCGCAGCGCGTCCGGCATACGCGGCACGGGCAGATCGAGCGTCGTACCGAACGAGGGTATCTTTCTGATGATCCAGGACACAAACGCCGCAATGAGCGTCAACCACGAAATGCTGAAGGAAAGCTCCATGGCGATGAGAAAGACGAAGAGCCACAGGAGCAGAGAGCCTGAAGGACTGAAAAATATCAGCGAGAAGGCGGAAAGCCACTGTCCGGCAAGTCCGCCTCCATGAATGCCGTGCATGCCAAGGTCGAAGGATGATGCCGTCACGAGCACGCAGGCGAAGAGCATAATGTATCCGATCCAGCGATACCACTTGAGTACCAGCCATCGGGAAACGAGTCCTGCCCCTACGGAAAGAAAAAAGATCACCCACAGAAAGGATCCGAGACCGAAGCTATCCACCAGAAAGCCCGCAAGATAGGCTCCAAAGAGTCCTGCAGCGTTCTGGACGGAGGAGGCATCCATGCTGACGGCCTGATTGAAGGTGGGATCGCCGGCATGATAGCTCCAGAGACTGAGCAGCATGAGCAGACCGCAGAAAAGAAAAAGCAGTCCGAGCAGTTCGCGTACCAGTCTGTGTCCGTACATGATGATCCCCTTCTGCACGCAATGTGCCGCTTCGGAAACGGGCATGACCCCTTTTCCGAAAAAAAACGAAAGCGCTGCCGGAAGGGCGCGAAGCGTCCTGCCGGCAGCGCGAAGAAAAAGGACGCGGATTAATCGCGGCCGAGATATTCGCGGGTGCGGGTATCGACCTTGACGCGATCGCCTTCATTCACGAAAATCGGCACCTGAATGACCACGCCGGTCTCAAGCGTGGCGGGCTTGGTCACGTTGGAAACGGTGTCGCCCTTCACGCCGGGTTCGGTCTTCACGACGGTCATGACCAGGCTCACGGGAACTTCGATGTCGATGGGCTGTCCGTTGTAGAGCAGAACGCGGCACTGCTGGGATTCCAGCAGCCAGTCGGCCTTGCCGTCGGTGTCGGCCTCGGGCAGGGAAATCTGCTCGTAGGTGGTCATGTCCATGAAGATGAGGTCGGAACCTTCGCGGTACAGATACTGCATGTCGCGCTGTTCCATATCGGGCTTGCCCACCTTTTCACCGGAACGGAAGGTATTGTCCACCACGCGGCCGTTCAGGATGTTGCGCAGCTTGGTGCGCACCATGGCGCCGCCCTTGCCGGGCTTGAAGTGCTGGAATTCAACGATTTCGTAGGGAGTGCCGTCGATCTCGATCTTCAGGCCGCGGCGAAAGTCAGTAGTGGAATACATGATGCCTCCAGGCAGAAATATGGTATTTTTCATGACGTCCGGGCACTTCATCATGAGCGCGCCCGGTCCCCGTAACGGGGATGATTTCCCATCGGAGCGGGAGTACTGCCCGCGGAATATTTGCCTTTTCCGCCGGAGCGGGCTACTCTCGGCTTTTTCCGCAAAGCAAGATATATTGTCCGATAGAGGCTCACTTTGTCAACTCGGGAGGCCCGTCATGTCCGACCTGAACACCGAAAAAAATAAGCGTCCCGCCCCTGTGCTGGAACTTCTGGCCACACTGTACACGCTGGAACAGCTGGAGACGGCCACGCACGACATGCCACAGCTGGCCCTTGCCGGACGATCCAACGTAGGCAAGTCGTCGCTCATCAACGCCCTTGCTCGCCGCAGGAAGCTGGCCAAGGTCAGTTCCGAGCCGGGCAAGACACGTTCCGTGAACCTTTTCAAGGTGATGCCTGACGGATTCTGCCTCACCGACCTGCCGGGATACGGCTATGCCAGACGAGGACACGAGGAAAGACGCAACTGGGCGGCGCTCATTCAGAAATATCTTGAGGAGACCAGAAGCCTGCGTGCGCTGGTACTGCTCATCGACTGCCGCATCCCCACGCAGGAATCAGACCGCATGATGGCGGACTTCGCCCGCTCACGCCACCTCCCTGTCATTGCCGTGCTCACCAAGGCCGACAAGTGCACGCTGAAGGAACGCTCAGCACAGCAGAAGATCTGGTCAGCCATTCTCGGCGGCACAAAGCCCGTCGTCGTTTCCTCAGTCACAGGACTCGGTCTCGATGAGCTGTGGGACCTTCTGCGGGAGACCGGCGCTCCCGAACCCCTTTCTTCTTCCGAAGACAGCACCTCCGCTGCCGACTGATACGCCATGCTCGACATCTCCATTCTCAACGACGCCCAGAGAGAGGCCGTCACTGCACCCGAAGGTCCCATGCTCGTCATTGCCGGCGCAGGTTCCGGCAAGACCAGAACCATCGTCTATCGCCTGGCCTGGCTTGCCGAACACGGCTTCGACCCGCACTCCATGCTGCTGCTGACCTTCACCAGAAAGGCTTCACAGGAAATGCTGCACCGTGCCGCAGGCCTCCTCGACAATCAGCTTCTCGGCGTACAGGGGGGGACCTTCCACAGCTTTGCCTTTTCCATTCTCCGCCGCTGGGCGCCGGACTGGACAGGGGGAACACTGTCCGTCATGGACAGCTCCGACAGCATGGCCGCCCTTCAGACCTGCAAGGAAAATCTGAAGATAGCCAGGGGAGATCGCAGTTTTCCCCGTACGCAGGCCGTTCTCGGCCTGCTCAGCAAGGCAAGGAACAAGGAAATGGAACTGGAGGAGGTTCTCCGTCGCGAAGCGCAGCATCTGCTTCCCCACACCTCCGACCTCATCGCTCTCGGCGACGCCTACAGACAGTACAAGCGGGAACATGCCCTGCTGGACTATGACGATCTGCTCTTCGAGCTGGAGCAGCTCTTCATTGACAAGCCCGATCTTCTGCAGGCGCAGAAAATGCGTTTCCGGCAGATCATGGTGGACGAATACCAGGATACCAACAGAGTGCAGGCGAGACTGGTCCGCATGCTGGCTGGCGAGGACGGCAACGTCATGGCCGTCGGCGACGACGCGCAGTCCATCTATGCCTTCCGCGGCGCGACGGTGCACAACATTCTCGACTTTCCCAAACTGTTCAGGAATACGCGCATCATCCGTCTGGAAGAAAACTATCGCTCCGTTCAGCCTGTTCTGGACGTAGCCAACTGTCTGCTTGAGGGCAGTACCGAAGGATACAGAAAGCATCTTTTCTCCCGCCGGTCCGTCCCCGACGGAAAGGCCGTCACTCTGTACCGTCCTCTCAGCGACCTGAGCCAGGCACAGCTTGCGGCAAGGCGTATCGAAGAACTGCTTGCCACGGTGCCGGCCAGGGAAATCGCCGTACTCTTCCGCTCCGGCTATCAGTCCTACCATCTCGAAATAGAACTGAACAAGCGCGGCATCGGCTTCCGCAAATACGGAGGACTGCGCTATGCCGAGGCGGCGCACGTCAAGGACGTCATGGCCTTCGCCCGGCTGGTGACCAATCCTCTGGACCTTCCGTCCTTCGACCGCATCGCCGCACTCTCGAAAGGCATCGGTCCGAAAACCTCCCGCAAGCTCTTCGCTCTTGCCGGCGGCGATGACGAAGAAGCCCTGAAGAAAGCCTGCTCCCGCTGGCCCGACTTTCTGGAAAACATGGAACTCATCGCCGATCTGCGCATGAATACGCACCGTCCAGAAGACGTGGTCAACCGCATTCTCGAACATTACCGCCCGAAGATGGAGGAACTTTTCCCCGACGACTGGCCGAGACGACTTCAGGGACTTGAAGAAATGTCCACCATCGCATCTTCCTATGACGATCTTCAGCTCTTTGTGGCGGAACTCAGTCTCGACAGCCCCGAAGAGACTCCGGAAGACGAGGCCGAAGGCCAAAAAATCACGCTTTCCACCGTGCATTCCGCCAAGGGGCTGGAATGGTCTGCCGTAATCATCATCGATCTTGTGGAAGACCGCTTCCCCTCACGTCATGCCATGGTACGCCCCGAGGATTTCGAGGAGGAACGCCGGCTCATGTACGTGGCCTGCACCCGTGCCAAGGACACGCTTGATCTGTTCGTGCCGCTCAGCGTGTACAGTCGAAGCTCCGGCGGTCAGGAACCGACCTCTCCGAGTCCCTTCGTGAGAGAACTGCCATCGGACATTCTTGACGAAATCTATGAAAATTACGGCGGAGCATTGTCGAGGCGTCGCGTGAAGGAACAGGATCGTCCGGTGTTCGCAAGCTCTTCCTTCCATGCCCCTGCGCGTCGCTCCTGGCACTGGGATGAGGACGGAAACGAAAAAAAGACGTCCTTCCGGAGAAATGACGAGGACGACTGGCCGCCCAGGGAGAGGGAAGAAGCCTCTCCCCGATCCCGTGAGGACGCCGACGACGCCTATATGGCCGCCGTACGGGAAGCCATGCGGCAGGGACGCGCTCTGGAGGAAACTCCCGATGCAAAACCCGTCAGAAAAAAACTGGGCTACTGCCGTCATCGCCTGTTCGGCCGGGGAAAGATCGTGGAAGAGATTCCTCCGGACAAGTACCGTGTCAACTTTCCGGGTCTGGGACTGAAAATCATTCTGGCCGATTATCTTACCCTGGAGCAGTCATGAGCCTTTCCAGCGAAGACGACATTCTCGGCATCATAGGAACCTTCTTTCCTGCCGGTCACCCTTCTCTTCTTCTCGGGCGCGGAGACGACTGCGCCGTTCTGCGCCCCGGCGGACCTCTGGCCGTCACGACGGATGTCTTTGTTGAAGACAGTCATTTCCGAAGACGCTACTTCGACCCGTTCGACATCGGATTCAAGGCGCTGGCCGTCAACGTGAGCGATGTCGGCGCAAGCGGCGCGCGCCCCACGGGCTTTTCCATAGGCCTCACCCTGACGGGCGCAGAGGACGAAGCCTGGATTTCAGAATTCTGCGCGGGCATGAAGGCTCTTTGCGATGAGTTCTCTCTGGCGGTTTCCGGCGGCGATCTGGCAAGGGCGGACAAGCTCAATGTCTGCGTCACGGCATGGGGAGAACTGCCGGAAGGACTGCCGCAAGGGCTTCGGCGTGGCGCTGCCAGGGAAGGCGACATCATCTTCCTCGCCGGCCGTCCTGGTCTGGCCCGTCTCGGACTCACGCTGCTGGAGGAAGCCCCCTCCGATGAGGACTGCCGACGCATCAGGATGTCGTGGCCAGACGCCTGCACAGCGCATCTGCGTCCCGAACCTCTGGCCGGAGAAGGCATGGCCATCGGCCGCTTTGCTCTGGAGCACGATCTTCAGGACAGCATAGGACTCATGGACGTTTCCGACGGTCTGGCCCGCGATCTTCCGCGTCTTCTGGCCTCGTCCCGATCGGGCCTCGGCGCGGACATTGTCCTGTCGCCGGATGATCTTTCCGACGAAATTCTGCATCATGCCGAAAGCAGAGGAATGTCCGCCGTGGATTTCGCCTTTGCAGGAGGTGAGGACTACGCTCTTGCAGGTACCTGTCCTGCACGGCACTGGCCGGAACTCGCCCGCGTGCTTGCCGCATTTCCGACCCCTGTCTTCGTCCTCGGAGAAGTCAGAAAAGGTCCCCTCACCCTCAACGGGCGTCCCCCGCGCTGTCCAGGATTCGACCACTTCTCCCGATGAGCACAAAGCACTCCTTCATCAAGGCTTCACACTGACCGCCTATGCTCATGAGGCAATACAAGAAAAAGACATCCGCCGGAAGATCCGGCCCGAGCAAGGAGAATACGCCATGGAAAAGACCATGAACGCCACCAAGCACATTGCCCTGATCGCCCACGACAACATGAAGGAAAGCCTCATCGAATGGTGCGCAGAGCATGCGCAGATGCTGTCACGCCATTTTCTGTGCGGTACCGGCACCACGGCGCATCTCATCAACGAGAGAACGGGACTTCCCGTCACTCCCTACCTCAGCGGTCCGCTCGGCGGCGATCAGCAGATAGGCGCCCAGGTGGCCGAAGGACATATCGACATCATCGTCTTCTTCTCCGACCCCCTCACCGCGCAGCCCCATGATCCCGACGTGAAGGCACTTCTGCGCATCGCGCAGGTCTATGACATTCCCATTGCCAACAACCGCGCCACCGCCGACTTCATCATCACCTCTCCGCTTTTCAGCGGCGTCTACACCTACACGCCCCACATCCATTTTCCCGTGAAAAAAGAACACTAGCTTCCCGCCGGCGTCCGGAAGCATGCGTTTTCCGGACGCCTTTTTTCACATCTCACGCTTTTCCAGCTCTTCCAGAAGACGCTCCAGCGCCTTGCCGCGGTGGCTGCGGGCCATCTTCTCCTCACGGGTAAGCTCGGCGCCCGTCCGTCCGCTTGCAGGATCAATGAACAGAGGATCATAGCCGAAGCCGTTGCTTCCCGAAAGACCGTCCGCTATGCGACCTTCCCACGCGCCGCTGACCACGATGCCTTCCGGAGCGTCCTTCATGGAAGAAGGATACACCATGGCCATGCAGCAGCGGAAACGGGCCGTGCGTTTTTCGGCGGGCACATTCTCGAGCATGGTAAGGAGCTTGCGGTTGTTGCGCTGATCCACGCTCTCACCCTCCACCTCGGGCCAGTCCAGACTGTAACGGGCGGAATACACGCCGGGCGCGCCGTCGAGGGCGTCCACCTCTATGCCGGAATCATCGGCCACGGCGGGAAGACCGAGAGCATCGGCCACGGCACGGGCCTTGATGAGAGCATTTTCCTCAAAGGTGGACCCGGTTTCCGGCACTTCCGGAAAATCATCGGGCAGACTCTGCACATCAAAGCCGAAGCGGGCCAGGGGCTCGCAAAGTTCCTTCACCTTGCCCTGATTGCGCGTGGCGAGAATAAGCGTCTGAGGGAGCGTCATGGGGGTCTCCTTGCCGAAAGGCTGTTTTCATGGCAAAAAGGGATATCTCAGGCCAGTCCTGTTGACAAGTCAAGGCCTGCTCGAAGGGTAGTATGCTCAAAATATATTCCCAAAGTCTCGGCTGTCCGAAGACCCGTGTGGACACCGAACGTCTGCTGGGGTCGCTGGGTCCCGTTCTTACCGTGGATGCGCCGGAAAAGGCGGACCTTGTCTTTCTCAACACCTGTGCCTTCATCGCTCCGGCCGTACAGGAATCCGTGCAGACCATCCTTGAAATGATCGAGGATCTGAGCGCGATGCCCAAGGGGAAAAAGCCCTTCCTGGCCGTAGCGGGATGCCTTCCCGGCCGGTACGGCATTGCCGATCTCAAGAGCGAGCTGCCGGAAGTCGACCTCTGGCTCCATACCGACGACATCGACACATGGGCGGATCAGCTCATCCGCGCGCTCGACCTGCCGCAGGCCGCAGACGGCCGTCTGCTCAGCACCGGTCCTTCCTACGCCTGGCTCAAGATAGGCGAAGGCTGCCGGCACAACTGCTCCTTCTGCGCCATTCCCTCCATACGCGGCCGCTATGTCTCCGAGCCGGCCGACAAGCTGGTGACGGAAGCCGCCGCCCTCGTGGCCGACGGCGTGAAGGAACTCATTCTGGTCGCGCAGGACGTGACGGCCTACGGCACGGACTTCGGCAAGGATCCGCGTTTTCTGCTGGAAAAGCTCCTTGCTCTGGACGGCCTGGAACGCCTGCGTCTGCTGTACCTGTACCCTGCCGGACTTACCCGAGAGCTTCTGCGCTTTCTCAGCGAAGCGGGCAAGCCCTTTGTACCGTATTTCGACATGCCCCTGCAGCACGCCCATCCGGACATTCTGAAACGCATGGGACGTCCCTTCTCCGGCAATCCTCAGGAAGCCGTGGACCGCATCCGCGACTTCTTCCCCGACGCCGCCCTGCGCACGACCATGATGGTCGGCTTTCCCGGTGAAACGGACGAACAGTTCCGCACGCTCATGCGTTTTGTGGAAAAAAACCGCTTCCATCATATGGGGGTATTCGCCTTCCAGCCTGAAGACGGCACGGAAGCCGCAGCCATGCCGGATCAGCTTGACGATGATCTCAAGCAGGCCAGAAAGGACGAACTCATGGAACTTCAAAGCGGCATCAGCGAGGACATACTCGCACAATACGCCGGACAGCGCATGGAAGTGCTTGTTGATGAAAGTTCCGAAGAATGGCCAGGCCTGCACACCGGCCGCACATGGTTCCAGGCCCCGGACGTGGACGGACTGACCTACATCAGCGGTCCCGGCGTGGAAAACGGCGCACTGGTGGAAGCGGACATTGTAGAAACAAGGGAGTACGATCTCGTAGCCCTTGTGTAAACAGAGGACTATCATGCATAAATTTCTGCTCTTTCTTTTCTGCTCTTTTCTTCTTGTCTCCTGCGTGCCGCCGTCGGGCACGTCTCAGGACATCAGCGGCGCATGGATCGACGATCAGGAACGGCTCTACTATCTGGATGAAGACGGCGGTCTCGGCATTCCGGACCGCACGGCCGTTTCCGGTGTGCGCTGGAACATGGAAAACGGCGTGCTCACCCTTGCCACCATGGACAGCCCAGGCGGCGACGTCCGGGAACGCAGACTTATTCTGAAAAAATCCGGTTCAGGCCGCATGGAATTCACCGACGCCGACGGCTCAACGACCGTATGGAAACGAAGCAATACCAAAGTCGGCCGTCTGGACGGAACGCTGTTCTATCGTGAGCGCATGGCGCTTCCCCCGGAAGTGGTGGTCGACATCCAGCTCTATCCCCTGCATTCTCCCGTTCCCGTCGCCACATCCATCAGGCCTGCCTCCGGAAGCGCCCAGATCGATTTCCGCGTATACTATCTGGAACAGACCATGGACGCTCAGGTGCGTCTCACGGCGTCCGTGCTCTACAGCGGAGAAACGCTCTTCGCCACGCAGACCGATGAAGTGATCTCCATTCCCGGCCATCCCTCCGTACTCGTGTATCGCACCGTTCCCGGAGAAAATCAGCTTCCTCCTCTCAAGACGCCGGCCAGCTACAAGGGAACGCTGAAAAGCGGCGACAAGCAGGTCAGCGTGCATCTGTATCTGGAAGAAGGCGGCCTCGCTCTGCTCACGCAGGACGGAGACCGCAATCAGTACATGGGCACATGGATGGAAAAGGACAGAAACCGTACCATCGAAATCACACGCGGCGTGCTCAAGCCCGTTACCGCCACGCGTGAAGCCGGAGGCGGACTGCTCCTGCACGGACTTTCCTCCCAGGCTGTGGAACTCAAGCCCGCCGACATCCCCTGGCCGACCCAGGGCTTTCTTCTCGAAGGGGAACTCCGTTCCGAAAACGGTACCCCCGTCTTTTCCGAATGCAATTCGCAAAGAGACATTCCTCT
>USNI01000002.1 GCA_900555975.1 uncultured Desulfovibrio sp.
CCCCGCCCCTTCCCGCCCGACGCAGCCGCCTTTTCTTCTCTCCATGTTCCTGGCATCCGACGCCCTGCACTCCGGCCGTATCCCGACAGACAGAATACAGCAGCCTCAAGTCAGCCGGTGAAGGTTCGCCCCCCATTTCAAACCATTGACCTGTAAAAAGGGATGAGGTTCGAAACAGGGAAGCCGTTGTTACTGCTGAGTCCGGCTTCTCTTCCCCGCACGACCTCCTCTCCCCACCGGGAGGAGCCATCATGTTCAGACATTTCAGCAAACAGGAAACCCGCAATCTGGTCCTTCTCGCCGTTCCCGTTTTTCTCGGTCAGATCGCCCAGATCGCCATGTCATTCGTCGATACCGTCGTTGCCGGCCGGGCCAGCGCCGTCGACATGGCTGCCGTTGCCGTGGCCACTTCATTCTGGATTCCCGGGACCATGTTCGGTCAGGGACTCATCATGGCCATCACCCCGCTTGTCGCCCAGGCTCTGGGCGCAGGCAACGTCATCAAAAGCAGACATTTCCTTCGTCAGGGGCTGTGGCTGGCAGCATGCATCTCCGTACTGCTCATGGCCGTATTTCTGACCATAAGCGCCACCATCACCTCTTGGGGCAAAATGGATCCCCTGCTGGCACGGAAGACTTCGGAATATCTTTTCGCCGTTCTGTGGGGCGTCCCCGCCCTCATGCTTTTCGTCGTGCAGCGATGCTTCCTTGAAGGGCACGGCAGTACCCGTCCCGCCATGGTCGCGGGCTTCGTGGGACTTGCGCTCAACGTGCCGCTCAACATCATCTTCGTGTTCGGCAAGTTCGGCCTGCCGGCCATGGGCGCAGCGGGCTGCGGTCTGGCCACGGCCATGCTGTTCTGGGTCATGGCGGCGTCCATGCTGTTTTTCGTGCGCAGGATCGACAGTGCCGCGCCTGCACTGGAAAAACCCTCCGGAACCATTCTGAAGCGCGTGTTCCGCATAGGCCTGCCCGGAGCCTTCGCCATGCTCAACGAGACGGCCGCCTTCTCTCTCATCGCGCTCATCGTCTCGCCGCTCGGCGTCACGACGGTGTCCGGTCATCAGATCGCCATCAACGTCAGTGCCTTCGTGTGGATATGCCACTTCTCCATAGGCGCCGCCTCCACCATCAGAGTCGGAACCCTGCTCGGAGCCGGCGACATTGCGGGCGCAAAACGTGTACGCCTTACCTCACTTGCCATCACCCTGGGCATGGCGTGCGTGCTGGCCGCGCTCATCTATCTGGTCCGTTATCCCGTAGCAGCCCTGTACACGGAAGATACGGCCGTCATACAGATGGCCAGCCTGCTGCTGATCTGTGAAGTATTCTACCAGTTTCCGGACGGCATACAGACCAATACGCTCTGTTCTCTGCGCGGATGGAATGACACCAAAGCCATTTTCTGCATATCTTTCGTTGCCTACTGGATCGTGAGCCTGCCCCTCGGATGGGTGCTCTGCATGACCGATCTTCTTACGGCCGAACCGCTCGGCGTTCTGGGATTCTGGATCGCTCTCTTCCTCGGACTCAGCGTAGCCGCCGTTCTGTATCTGATCCGCATCCATGCGCTGGAACATCTGTCCGTAAACGCCATGAAGAAAAAAATCGGACGCTGATGTTCTTCGAATCCGCGCCATAAAAGGGCACGCCCCTTCCATCACGGAAGGAAGCGTGCCCTTTTCCGACTGTCAGACAACGCCCTGTCTCAGATTTCCCTGCGGGAACAGTGCTCCCGTTCCATTCCTGCTCGTTCGCAAGCTCTCAACACATCCTCCACCTCAATCTCATCCAGAGAACGGCAACGGTCATACCCCTTCAGGCATCGCTGCTGCCACGACGGGATAATGCCCTCACATCCGTTGGGGCATTCCGAACCCGAAAGCGCAAGATTCTCCGGGTACCCCAGCATACGCGCGCAGGAAGGGCCGAAAAGAACCAAAGACGGACCTCCACGCAGAAAATGCCTGAGATGCGGCACGAGGCCCTCGCCTCCCACATGGAGAAACGCGTGCTTGACCAGACTCATGAGTTCTCCGAACGATGTCCGACCGCGAAGATCCATGGCACGCCCGCTCTTCCCTGCGGGCATCTCAAAGGTTTTCTCAAGCCCGACAAGAACCAGAGCGTAGCCGGGAAAACGTTCCTGCATGACTGCCACGAGAGCCGTATATTTTTCTGCCGACCATAATTTCAGCGATCGACTCGATGCCCCGGCCTCTCTCTGGATCGTCACGTAGGGGCGCTCAAGGCCGAACCTGTCAGCCACCTCGGCAAAGTGTTCCCTGCACTGCAGCATGAAGGCACTGTTTCTGAGATCAAGAGAACCGTCGAAATCCGGCTGTCGTCTGCGTCCTCCGCCCATGACGTCGGCATAATGAATGCCCATGGCCTGATTCTCGTCCATGTAGAACGAGGCGTGGGACGACTGAAAGGCAAGAAGACGCTGCACATAGTCCCAGAGCGATGGAGACAAGGCCGCCAGACGCTCCCGGCAGACAGCCCTGACCTGCGGATTCTGCATGACGTCGAACACTGCGTCATAGGCGGCAAGAGGAATCGCCTTCTTCAGCGTCATGACTCTGCGGACATAGGCTTTGCCCCAGCAGAGCGCCGTGATGCAGTCTTCCGGGGTGTTGGTAAGGAGGTCCACCCGGCACGATGTCCGGGCCAGGACCGTCAACGCCTCTACCCAGGAAAGATTGATGATCACATCTCCGATGCCGCCCCGCAGAATGAACGCAAGATGCAGCTCGTCACTGTTGCCGGAAGCACGGGTAAAGGTCACGTCTCCCAGAACATGCCCTGTCGCCGCCTTGCCGAACGCCCACATGGCAAGCTTCAGAGACGCCAGCCGCGGACGTGCCGGATAGGCGGCCTGCAGCTTTGCCACCTGATGACAGGCTTTTTCAAAGAAAGGAACGAATGACGGCATGACGGCTCCCCTTATATCTCATCCAGACGGGAAAGCAGCATTCTGGCGCTCTCATCCCAGGACAAGGCATGTATGTGTTCCGATCCGGTCACAGCGCCGTTCTTCCGGCGGTGAAGCCACGCTTCCAGACAGTCGGCCAGATCCTCGGCCGAGCTGCCGGAAAAATATACGGCATGATCCCCTGCAATTTCCCTGAATACCGGTATATCCCTCAGTATCAGGGGCTTGCCGTGTTCCACGCCCTCCACGACCGCCAGTCCGAAGCCCTCGGCCTCCGAGGCAAAAAGCACGCAGTCCGACGCTGCGTAGAGTTTGTCCAGAAACTCATCGCTGATGCCTCTGAGCCAGAAAAGGCGTCTGCCGTTTTCAGGATGTCGTTCCATCTTTCCGGCCAGGTCTCCGGTATTCCACCCCTGTCTGCCGACGATGACGAAATTAACATCGATGTTTCCGGCCCACAGCCGTTCAAACGCCGCCAGAGACTGCCGGTAGCCCTTGCGCGGTTCAAGCGTGCTTACCGACAGAAATGTCGGCCGCGCCTTCATGGCGGCAAGCACGACCGGGGCGTTGTCCGGCATCCCGCGGCTGGGAAAGCGCTTTTCCATGTCCGAACCGAGATGAAACCAGCCGAGAAAGAAGGGTCCGGTCTTCGGCATATGCTTCTCTCTCCATCGTCTGTAGTCTCCGGCCACGGTTCTGGACACCGTCAGGATGCCGTCAAAGCGGGAAACCATGGGCAGCCAGCGGGCAAACTCGTTACGGAACGATGACGGACAGAATTCCGGATGCTGCAGAGGAATAAGATCATGCACCATGAAGAGAACGCGCACGCCTGAAGCCCGCAGACTTTTCAGCGTCTCCATGTGCGTTTCCACCTCTCTGACGTCGGGAACGGGACTCAGAAGCATGTCCCCGTCCCGGAAGATGACAGGTTCATCCAGAGCCGCTCCCTCCTCATCTCCCTCCATCTTCCTGAGAAAGCTGCGCGCGTGGACATAGCCTGCCATGTCCGCCGCAGTATAGACAGGACACACGTCATACCCGGAATCCGGCATGGTCATCAGACTGTGCAGGAGGCTCCGGGCGACTCTGGGGACGCCGGAAACCTCATCGGAAAAAGCAAGAGGCCCGATGTTCCAGTACAGTCGACGTCTGCTGTCCCGCGCGTGTCCCAGACACAACGGTCCGGTCTGAGAGATTCCCGATCGCGGACCGGAAACCCTGAGCTTCAGGATTTCGAACGGACCGAGACACCAGCAGGTCTTGCAGGCATGCTGCCGGATCTGTATCAGCGGCAAGCCGAAGATCTCCACGCTCCGGAGACGGGGAAACGTCCATATGCGGACGAGGCGGAGTCCGAAGACGTACCAGTTTCTGACCGAGGCATGGGCAAACATCCGTCCCATGCGACCAGCCATGTCTTCATCAAGGATGTGCAAACGGGGAAGACGCCTGTGCAGCGCATACTTCCAGAACGGATACATAAACGCTCCTCAATGCGTTCCGGTCCGCGCTTCCATGTCGTGCAGGCCGGAAAGCAGCATACGGGCACTCTCCTCCCAGGAAAGAATTCTGATGTCTCCGGACGAGGGAAGGGTGCCTCTTTCATAATTCTGCAGCCACTGCTCAAGGCAGCCGGACAGCGCCTCGGGATCCCTTCCACTGAAATACGTCGCATGGCTTCCGGCAATTTCCCGGAACACAGGAAGATCACGCAGGATCAGAGGCTTGCCGTGTCCCGCGCCCTCCACGACCGCAAGTCCGAAGCCCTCGGCCTCCGACGGCATGAGCACGGCCGACGAGACATCGTAGATTCTGTCCAGAAACTCGTCGCTGATGCCGTTCAGCCAGAACAGACGACGGCCACGTTCGACGTGTGATTCCAGTCTCTTCAGAAAGGCATCCATCTTCCAGCCCTTCCTGCCGACGATGACGAAATTGACGTCCACGCCTTTTTTCCAAAGATTCTCAAAAGCATCCAGCGCCTGTTCGTATCCCTTGCGGGGCTCTATGGTGCTGACTTCAAGAAACGTGATGCTTCGTTTCAGTTTCCGCAGAAGCCCCTCGCAGGATTCCGGCAGCCCCCGGCTCGATACCGGCGTGCACACATCCGAGCCAAGATGAAACCATGACGTGAAGAAGTCCTCGTTTCCGTCCGCGGCATGCTCTCTCCGCCATCTCAGGAACTCCTGTTCGGAAGCCCGGGAAACCGCCAGTATGCCGCTGAATTCCGAAACATACCGGAGCCATCTTCCCATATTCTCATGAAGGGAGGCGTCAAAAAACTCGGGGTGCCTCATGACGATGATGTCATGAACGATGAAACATATTCTTACGCCCCGTTCCTTCAGAAACTTCAATACCTGATACTGAGTTTCGACCTCTCCAAGATCAGGTATGGGATAAAGAAGCACGTCACCTGCTGAAAAACGGACGATGCCGTCCCCGCCCCCGACATTGAGGAAGGGAAACGTTTCCCGTACCCGATCAAAGGCCCGGAAAAATCCCGGCATGTTTTCTCCGGAGCGCACGGGAACAACTTCATATGGACAATCTCTTTCCTTCAGCAGCGCCGCCAGCAGATTGCCGGCGACTCTCGGCACACCGGCTCCGGCACGGGACTTTTCAAACGGTCCCAGGTCATAAAACAGACGCCGTCGTCCCCCGGAACGTGCCTCCATGAGAACGGGATTCTCGGGAAGCTGCAATGTTCCCGATCTTCGAATCTTCCACAGCTCCGCTCTGCCAAGATAAACGCAAGTCTTTGTCCCTGCATCGGAAATCAGCAGCGTAGGAAAGCGACCGAAAAGAAGCACGATGCGGTTTCGTCCATATTCGCATACTCTCAGCACCGTGATGCCGAACAGATACATGGTCCTTGCCCGGGACTGCTCCAGGCATGAGCGCACATATGCATATTCTGCCGCATATCTTTTTCGAAAGAACCTCAGATACCATGCGGTAAGATACCGGCAGTACGCATCAAGAAAGGTCCTTTTCCTCATTCGACATATCCTCTCTTCACCCTCAGAAACATGATGATGCCGAACAGATAGTATTTAACGGCGTCCCTGCCGGTTTTTATCGTCAGCAGGGGAATGCCGAAGAAAAAGAAGGTTCTCAGCCGCTTCTTTCTACCCTGAAGATCGGCGATTCTCTCAATGAACGTCAGGAAACCTTCATAGTCGAAATGGCGCAGCTTAAGTTTCAGCATGAACTGTATCAACCGGATGAAGAAGGTTTCATCGTATCTGCCTCCGATATCGCCGATGTAATTCGAGACGATGCGATCTTCGGTAAGACGGTCGTCAAACTTCCCGTAGAACCAGTGATACAGCTTTGCGAGCCGCCGATAATACAGATCATACTGACCGGCTCTGCTTCCTGAGCGCAGCGTCGCCCCCCCGAGCCGGAAATTGACGACGACCTCATCCAGCATGACGCCCTTGTAGTCGTCCAGAATGAGCTGAATGACGAACCTGTAGTCCTCAACGGTATCGAAGTCCGTCCTGTAGTATCCCTGCCGCTCCACCACGGATTTTCTTATCATGAGCGCAGGATGATTGAACGGCATGGAATACCAGAACGAATACGGATGACATCTCTCCAGATGCCTTTCCCGTCCGTCCCGGGACCAGCATACCTGATGTCCGTAAACATAGTCGGCGTCATTGTCCATGACGGCCTGCACCATGTTCTCGATGACGTCATCCGAGGCATACCAGTCATCCGAGTTCAGCACGAGAACGTACTCGCCCCTGGCCATGCGATGTCCCTTGTTGACGGCGTCGTATATGCCGTCATCCCTGCCGCTCACATAGGATATCCAGCCCTTTCTGCGAAATTCCTCCAGAAGCTCCACCGTGCCGTCCGTGGACGCTCCGTCGACGACGATATGCTCCACGGCGCCATAGGTCTGACGATGCACGGACTCGAAATTCTGCAGCAGAAAGTCCTTCCTGCCGTCCTTCAGACAGTTCAACGTCACGGTAATGACCGAAACAAGCGGATGACGCATGATACGACCTCACCCTCTACAGGCTCGCGACGAAATCCAGCGCGTGCTTGATGCACACGTCGTGATTATGATGCTGATGTTCTCCCCACCTCCCGATGCCGAACAGATGCTTCTCTCTGTAATGATTCAGAATGGACGTCATGGCGCGCGTTCTTCCGATCAAGGGCAGCGGATAGGCGGCCGGAGTCGTGTAGTTGAAGAGATTCCTGCCCGGGAAGGTCAGCGTCGAGGCGTCGAAGCGGTCGGCGTTCGTTTCGGTGAACACGCCGTACTCTTTGCTGTCCCTGACGAAATTGGAGATGAACAGCTCCCGGTGATGCTGCTGATCCATTTCCGGACGGTAGCGCCAGTGATAGTTGTTGTCGTTCCTGTCCACTTCAAAGAGGGAGATGACCACTCTGTTGTAGCGGATGAGCTTCATGTCCTCCCGTATGTCCTCGGGGCGTCCGAGTGCCTCATAGAGCGAGGGCCAGGGAATGGTGGTGATGATGTTTCCGGCCCTGAATTCACCGTTGACGATCCATTCCCCGGCAGTCTCGTCATAGAAAAGCGTTCGTACCGGCGTGTTCAGACGGATATTCGGCATCTCCTCCCGGGCCAGCGCCTCCATGACCCTTCCGTATCCGCCGGACACCGGATAGTACGGCCTGTTGTGACAGGGGTATTTCTCCACGTCCTGACGACGTTCCAGCGAGTACCGCAGCACCTCCTCCACTTCGATGCGCGGAATCTTGTACAGCCAGTCCACGTCCATGTCGCAGGGCTGGATGCCCCACAGCTTGATGTTGTAGGGAATGAGGTAGTTGTCACAGATCATGTCCCCGAGCTTCCAGCGTATCCACTCCTCGTAATTGGATGGTTCGGGACGTCCCATGGCCTCGCCGTTCCGCATGACGGAAAGCAGATACGCAATCTGCCTGTCCACGGGCAGCTGCCACAGGTTCGATTCGAGAGGATAATCGACGTCCATCCCTTCCAGGCTGATCTTGGATATGCGGGGATCGATCCTGTACATCTTCTCCCGGGGAAAGGAAGAAAAAAGAAACTCCTCCACGTCGGGAAACTTCGTCTGAAAAAAATGTCCGCCAATGTCGACGACATGGCCGTCGACATAGAAACTTCTGCACAGTCCTCCCGGCTCAGCCTCGGCCTCAAGCGCCATGACGTTCCGTATGCCCCTGCGCCGCATGGCCTTCAGCAGAGTGATGCCCGTGACTCCCGCGCCCAGTATGATGAAATCGTAGATCATGATCCGTCTCACTTCTTGATGTTCAGCACGGGAAGGAAGCCCAGAAGCTTGAAGGTTCTGGTGTTTCCGTTGTCCCGCCTTTCCACCTTCATCAGCGGAATGCGGTCAAAAAGCAGGTACCTTCTGCTGCCGGAACCGGAAATCTTCACCTTGAGAACGGGAAGCCCCAGCAGCCGGTATCTCCGGCATCGGGGAGCGGCGGCATCGGCAGACTCTGCGGCAGCGGCAAGATCAATCAACCGGTTGCCTGCCACCACTTTTCCTTCTCCGACAATGCCCTTGAAGGGATGTCCGTCCGGCAGCGTATCCAGAAGGCTGTTTCCGTAGTTGTCGAAGCCGAGCTGCATGCCCTTGATCTCGTCCTTTATTTTCTGGGCGATGAATGCATTCTGCATGCCGTGATAATATGGCGTCATGGAGGCATAGTTCCACCATTCCTCAAAATACTTCACTGTCTTGAGCGTATAGAACGAAGAACTCGTCCTCCAGGGCTTGTTTGGAGAAAAATGAATGATCACAGGATGTTTCCATTCTTCTCTGAAGTAGTCTTCATCATATTCCGGATGAATCTGGCATATATAGTTCCTGCGTTCCCCGAGATTGTACCGGTTGGGAAGGATCTTGTACCTGTTGCCGGAGAACAGGATGTTGAGCGCATCCTGATGAAGACAGCGGAATTTTTCCCCGTACTTCTTCCCGAGTTCGAGACACTTTTCGGTAACGTTCTGCTCTCTCCACTTCACGCAGTCGATGACGAGCATGCCCAGATTGAAATAGACATGCCTGCGGCAGTCGAGATCAATGTCCTCACGCAAGGTGCAGGCGATATCCGGACAGGCCGCAATGGTGAAGCCTTCAAGATCCTCGTTGTACAATTTGGCGATGTCGTCCAGCACGATGGTGTCGCTTTCAATGTGCACGACCCTGTCGACGTCCGGAAAGCTCTCCGGAAAGAGCAGCATGGCCCATGCATCGAGAAGTCCGTAGTACCATACGGAGAGTCCTTCGAATCTCCTTACATCGACAGAACAGAATTCCATCTTCGTTATGTTCGGAAAACGGTTGCGGAGGTTCAGAAGCTGCCTTCTGTCAAAATCGGAAAGCCCGCAGTCCATGATGTAAAAACTGATGCTGTGTTCGGTATTGACCGCCACGCTGACCATGGTCGTGGCGGTATAGCCGACCATGTCCGTATTGGTCACAAGAAAAACCGGTATGTTCTGAACCTCGGCGTTCATGGCAATCTCCTTGAGGCCGTGTTTATATGTCGCTGAAAGAAAACTTCATCTCTTTCCGGTGAAGCAGCTTCTTGACCAGGGTATTGTCCAGCAGGATTCTTTCCGGCCTCTTCTCCTTCCATATTTCCGTGTCCTCATGCATGGAAACCGGCAGCATCAGTGAGGCGTCAAGGTGATACCGCTCCGCCATGCGCAGAGCCAGATCATATTTGGACAGGGCTTCGTCTCCCGCTATGTTGACAATCGGACAGGAGGCAGCTTCCCTGCTTTCCATAAGATCGAGGACGGATCCGGCGACAGTGCCGAAGTCGATGATGGATCTCCATGAATCCGTGAAGAACTTCATGGGAATGCCCTTTCGGTTCCGTTCGATGATCTCGTCGAAGAAATGCTTCTTATGCGGCGAAAGGCTCCTTCCCATCATGACGGGAAGCCTCACGATGCGGATTCCTGCCGCCGCAGCCATGGCTTCCTCAGCCAGCTTCTGTCTTGCGTAGTCATTCAGCGGAGACACGGCATCGTTTTCCCTGTAGGGGATCACACTGTCTCTGGAAAACACCATGTCCGTCGAGATGCTGTAAAACACGTCGAAGCCGTCAAGCATGGCTATGAACCGGGCATAGCTCACAACGTTCGTATTCCATGCGGCGCGTCGATCATATGACGTTCCGGTATTGAAAAATGCCGGAAGATAGATGATCTTCACATCCCTTCCGTCATTGATCCGCCTCGTCAGTCTGGACAGGGAGTCGTCATCCGACACATCGCAGAGCATCCATGATGCTCTTCCATCGACAATGTCCCCTGCCTCTCTCGTCGTGGCCAGGATCTCCTCATCGGTCCTTTCCGCAAGCTTCCTGACAATATGGCTTCCGAGAAAACCGCCAGCGCCTATGACAGCATACATGGCCATGCCTCACAGAGAATGAATATCCTTCGTTCCATCCGCGTTCTCCACACCCTTGTCGTACATGGCGACCGTGACGGTATCCACAGGATAGAAAAACGAGTGCAGCACGTACGGATCAATGATGAAGAAGTCTCCCTTGTCCGCAGAGCATGTCCGACACTCTCCCCGTCGTTCGAGCTTCATGTCGATATGCCCCTCGACCACGAAAAACGCTTCCCTGTTGCTTTCATGATAATGCCCGCCGCGCTGCGTGCCGGCAAAGGAGCCGCTCACATTGATCTGCTTCCAGCCGTCACGGCAGAGCTGAATCAGAAAGCCCCGGTCGTCGGAAAAGGAAAAATCCGGTTCGAGAAAGGTAATCATGACGCAAGCTCCGCCTCACGCTTCACCATCTCCATGTCGTGGCGGACCATGCGCTTCACCAGTTCCTCGAACGGCGTCTTCGTAGGATTCCAGCCCAGCTTCGTGCGCGCCTTCGTCGGATCTCCCCACAGATTCACGACATCCGTCGGCCGGTAGAATTCAGGAGAAACCTCCACCAGAACCCGCCCGGTGGCCTTGTCGATGCCGACTTCCTTTTCCGCTTCTCCCCGGAACTCCAGCTCGATGCCCGCTTCACGGAATGCCAGAACGCAGAATTCCCGCACGGAATGCTGCTCACCTGTGGCGATGACGAAATCCTCGGGCGTATCCTGCTGCAGAATGAGCCACATGCACTCCACATAGTCCCTGGCATAGCCCCAGTCGCGCAGGGCGGAAAGATTGCCGAGCAGGAGTCTGTCCTGAAGCCCTGCGGCAATGCGTGCCACGGCAAGCGTGATCTTGCGCGTGACGAACGTTTCGCCCCGCCTCTCGGACTCATGGTTGAACAGAATGCCTGAACACGCGAACATGCCGTAGGCTTCACGGTATTCCCGGGTAATCCAGAATCCGTACTGCTTGGCCACGGCGTACGGAGAATAAGGGTGAAAAGGCGTGGTCTCCTTCTGAGGACATTCCTCAACCTTGCCGTACAGTTCGGACGTGGACGCCTGATAGATGCGGCATGTCTTTTCAAGTCCACAGAGCCTTACGGCCTCAAGAACGCGCAGCACTCCCGTGGCCACGACATCGGCAGTGTATTCGGGCACTTCAAAGCTGACCTTCACATGACTCTGTGCGGCCAGATTATAGATTTCATCGGGCTTCACCATGCCGATGATGCGCACGATGCTCAAAGAGTCGGCAAGATCTCCGTAATGCAGATGAAAATTCGCTTCTCCCTCCAGATGCGCGAGTCGCTCCCGCCTTTCGGTGGCGGAACGCCTGACCATGCCGTGTACTTCATATCCCTTGTCCAGCAGAAATTCCGCAAGATAGGAACCGTCCTGACCGGTGATGCCGGTAATAAGAGCACGTTTCATGCCTGTTCTCCGTTACTGGCGGATCATGGCCAGCAGTTCTTCAGTTTTTTCCTTCATGAGAGCCCCGTCGCCACGACTTTCCACATTGAGTCTCAGCACCGGTTCCGTATTGGAAGGCCGCAGATTGAATCTCCAGTCGGGAAAGGCCACGGACAGACCGTCGATCCGGGATACGACGGCATGCGGCTCAGCGGCATACCGCCGCTCCACGCGTTCCATCACGGCCTGACCGTCCTCCACACGGGAATTGATCTCTCCGCTGCAGGGAAAGGCCTCCATTCTGTCGTTCACGCATTCAGCCAGCGTTCTGCCCGTGGTGCTGAGCCGCTGCGCCACAAGAAGCCAGGAAATCATGCCGGAATCGCAATAGGCAAAGCGGCGGAAATAATGATGGGCGCTCATTTCACCGCCGTAGAGGGCATCTTCGGCACGCATGCGTTCCTTGATGAAGGCATGTCCCGTTCTTGATTCCACGGGTATGCCTCCCGCCGCTTCGACCACGGCCTGCGTATTCCAGATCAGACGCGGATCATGGATGATCTTCGCTCCGGGGTGCCGTTCCAGAAGGGCCTCGGCAATCAGTCCCACCAGGTAGTATCCCTCAATGAACCGTCCCTGCGCGTCATAAAAGAAGCAGCGGTCGAAATCTCCATCCCAGGCAAGTCCGAAATCCGCCCCGTATGCGCGCACGGCCTGCGCGGTACGGGCGCGCTTTTCGGGCAGCAGAGGATTGGGAACGCCGTCGGGAAAAGATCCGTCGGGCTCTCCGTGAATGAGCTCGATGTCGAAGGGAAGACGCTCCGCAAGCTTTCGCATCACCAGCCCCGCCGTTCCGTTTCCCGCATCGGCCACGATGCGGAAAGGACGCAGAGAATCCGGACGAACGTAACTCAGCAGATGCTCCACATAATCGTCTCTGAAATCAGCCTCGGCATAACGCCCTCTGCGTTCTGAACGCATGAAGGAATCCGATGCCACGCGCTCCCTTATGCTCTGCAGACCGGAATCTCCGCTGACGGGAACGGCGCCTTTGCGCACCAGCTTGAATCCGTTCTCATCAGCCGGATTATGGCTGCCCGTGACCATGATGCCGCCGTCGAAATCTTCCGCAAAGGAGGCAAAGTAGATTTCCTCCGTACCGCACAGTCCGATGCCCGTCACATCCGTGCCGGCGGCGAGCAGCCCTTCGGCAAGAGCCCGATACAGTGACGGGCCGGACAGTCTGGCATCATGCCCGATGACCACGCGCCGTGGCCGGAACTCAGCGGCATAGGCACAGCCTATCCGCCTTGCGAGATCCTCATTCAGCACGTCGGGAAAACGCCCGCGTATGTCGTACGCCTTGAAGCAGGAAAGATTCATGCCCGTGCCTCCGCGTCGGCCCTGCCGTAGTTGTCCTGAAGACGCACGATGTCATCCTCGCCGAGATAGGCGCCGGACTGCACCTCGATGAATACCAGAGGAATCGTACCCGGATTCTTTATCCGGTGCTGCAGCCCCAGAGGCACATACACGGATTCGTTTTCCGTGAGCAGCCGCACCTCTCCGCCGATGGTGACTTCCGCCGTGCCGCTCACGATGATCCAGTGTTCGGCACGATGATAGTGCATCTGAAGGGAATTCTCCTCTCCGGGACTCACCACAATGCGCTTCACCTGAAAGCGGTCGGACATGACGAGCGTTTCATAACTGCCCCATGGCCGATAGACCTTGAGATGAATGTCCGATTCCGGGCGCTTTTCCAGCTTCAGCTTCTCCACCACATGTCTTACGTCCTGCGAACGACGTCGGTCGGTCACGAGAATGGCGTCTCTGGTTTCCACCACGGCCAGATCATGAACGTCCAGAGCGGCGATCAGTCTCCCTGAACTGCGCAGATAGCAGTTGCGCGCATTTTCCGTAATGACGTCGCCTTCACAGGCATTGCCGAACTGGTCCTTCTGCGCAATTTCATAGAAGGCCTCCCAGGAACCGAGATCGCTCCACCCGCATTCCACGGGCACCACGGCGGCCCGGTCCGTACGCTCCATCACGGCATAGTCGATGGATATGGCCGGAGACTGGCAGAAACTCTGACCAGGACGGACGAAGGAAAGATCCGTCCTGCGCTCTCCCCATGCCGACCTTGCGGCCTGCCAGACGTCGGGCGCAAACTTTCTGAGCTCTTCCATGAAGACCGACGCCCTGAAAAAGAATATGCCGGAATTCCAGTAATATCCTCCTTCGGCAAGAAAAGCCTCCGCCTTCGCCTTCTCCGGCTTCTCCAGAAACTTCGCAACGCGAAACACGCCGTCTCCGGACAAGGCCTCACCCCTGCGGATATAGCCGTATCCTGTTTCCGGCGATGACGGCTGTACGCCGAACGTGACGAGAAGTCCGCTTTCCGCGGCCTGACGTGCCTTTTCCACTGAACGGCAGAAGCTTTCCGGCTGTTCGAACTTATGATCCGAGGGCAGCACGAGCAGAAGACCGTCGTCATCCTCCTCCAGAGCGGCACAGGCCGCCAGCGCAATGGCCGGTGCCGTATTGCGGCTCTGCGGTTCAAGAATGACGGTTCCCTCCCTTCCTTCCTCGCTCAGGGCCGCGCTGACAAAAAAACGACAGGCGTCATTGCTGACGATGACAGGCGGTCTGGTCTGATCCAGGTATTCCGTTCTCCGGAGAGTTTCCTTGAAAAGCGTGCTGCCGTTCCCGAGAAGCATGAACTGCTTGGGATACCTGGTTCGTGAAGCAGGCCACAGTCTTGTGCCGGAACCGCCGCAAAGAATGACAGGCTGAATCTTTAGCATGGAAGATCTTCATCCTCGAAAATCCGGACGGATTTCCGTTTAGGTTCCATGGAAACCACCGGCAGAGCCTCTCTCTTCAGGCATGTCCGCTGCCGGTCCGTTCACTGTCGACAAATCATTCCGACACAAATCGGAACGACAGTCTTCATGAACCGCCGAATAACTACATCTAATATCCATGCGATATATAATACGGCGACTTCCAATTCAATTATATTTTAAAAAATGACACGTAAAAAATGTTTTTGTTAAAATATTATACTATCTGTATCATATCGTATATAATATATTTATATTCATCATCATACTAATACATTGATGAATTATATATTATATCATAAAAATAAGACATTTTTCTCAGTATATGCATGCACCTTGCTTTTTACGTCGACGGACAAAATCCGGACCGTCCCGTGCCGGACGTCCATACCGGAAACATCCCGACTCTTCCGTTTCGGCGGATCCACCCTCCGTCCTCCTGATCCGTCATGAAGGCTTCGACAGACAGGACGACACTATCCGACATGAAACCATAGTCCCATGTTTTGCCAGAAAATCTTATGTAATCGGAAGATGGAAAAATATTCCTGTCTGAGCGAGGCGATCGCCTGCATGCTGAGCCGGGCCGGAAAGCTGCCAAAAGAAGCTCTCCGAAGAGGCCATGATCGAACGGGCATACATATCCGGTCTGGAAGCGGGAAGGAGATGTCCCACGCTGAACGTGCTTTTCTACCTATGCGAGGCCCCGGACATGTCTCCCGTGGAATTCATGACAGAATTGATGAAAGAAATCAGACGGATTGAGAAGACTGTCCCGGAACAGCACCGGAAAGACGTTCAGAAGAGCGGCCCTTGAAACGATACAGGCCCGGTTCAACGACATGAACCGGGCCCGTATCACGAAGGGAACATAATGAAGCAGCACATCTTCCGTCTCAACGGAATGCTGCGAAGCATATCTGACATGAGCAGAGGAACATCGGAACCGCTGGAAAGATTTCACGGTGAACTTGTTCCGTTATTAAAACAGACCGTCCGCAAATGCGGACGGTCTGTTCCAAAAAGATGTTTTCAAGTCTGCTACTTGATGGCATCCTTGAGGGCCTTGCCGGGAAGGAACTTCACAACGGAGCAGGCGGGGATTTCAATCTTCTCGTTGGTGCGAGGGTTACGGCCGGTACGAGGTGCGCGTTTGACAACCTTGAAGCTGCCAAAGCCCATCAAAGTGATGGAATCGCCGGAAGCAAGGCACTCAGAGATGGCGGAAATCACAGCATCCAAAGCTGCTTCAGATTTTACTTTCGTCTCAAGGCCGCTTTTGGCGTAGATCTTCTCGACCAGTTCAGCTTTCGTCATGGTTTCACTCTCCCAAAAATTTTTTGACTCTTCACTGAGTCACTTTTCAGTAGAATGAGAATCCCCGTATGTCAAGCTCAGCTCCGCTAACCAGAGAAGATTTTTATGAAAAAGCCCTTCCTTGCGCGTTTCGGAGCATCCGTCACAAAGGCTGTAAACACAAGAGCCGCAAGCCTTGCCTCATGATGAGGCCTTTTCCCGCCACTCTCTGAGGTTCACCCAGGTCAGCTCATGCTTATTGCATGAAAGATGAATGAGTTGCGAGCCGGGAACGGCACGAAACGCCTGGACGACGGCATGATCCGTACGTCCCTGAAGCTTGAGCGTGCAGACGAAATTGTCTGCGGCGTCCGCCGCAATCCACTGCGTCACCGCACCGAGAAGTCGTTCGGGGTAACAGGCCATGTCGGAAAAGAGCCAGTCCACTCTTCCCGCAGTCTGAGGCTCCAGCCCGAAGCCGCTGCCGAGACAGTGATCCACGCCGGGCATAGCCGCCACACGCGGATCAATGGGGGACTTGTCGATACTGAACACCCTGGCTCCCATGGACGCCAGAACCCATGTCCAGCCGCCGGGAGCGGAACCGAGATCCACGCACAGATCCCCGGAACGCGGACTGCGTCCGAGAAGCGTGAACGTCTCCCACAGCTTGAGGTAAGCGCGGCTCGGAGGGTTGATTCTGTCCTCCTCGAAACAAACCTCGCCGTCGGGAAAGGCGGAGCTGCATGTTGCGGAAACCAGCAGGCTATCATGATCCCACAAGGTCCAGGACCCCAGCGGCGAGGTCGGCGCAGGCTGCCCGAAGGTCAGCGGGCGGGACTTCACCGGCGGAAGCTGCTGTTCGATGAGCGCGGCTCTCCGGTGGAAATCGACGGGATGCAGTTTCCAGTTCCGCTGAATGGACTTGAGCGTGCGCACGGCGTCGCCCACGGACGTCACAGGCTGAAAGAACGGCTCCAGCCATATGTTCTGCGCCCATGCGGAATGAAACAGTCCCTCGGCCAGTACCAGCCTCTCCTTCACCTCGCGCACATGCACGCCGTGAAGCTCCAGCTCATCTATAAGATCCTGCTCAAAGCCGCGTGCCGCCAGATAGACGATAAACGGCCTACTTGACATTGGGGAACAGCTCCGCAGCCATCTCGCGCAGTCTGAATTTCTGCACCTTGCCGTTGGCCGTCTTGGGGAAGTCCTCCACCACGGCCACATAGCGCGGAATCTTGTGCCACGCCACGCGGCCGCGACAAAAGTCGCGCACATCTTCCGGTCTGATGGAGCAACCGTTGCGGGGAATGAGGAAAGCCGCCACGTCCTCGCCGTACCGGCGGGACGGAATGCCCAGTACCTGTACGTCGCGCACGGACTCCATCTCCAAAAGAAACTCTTCGATTTCACGGGGATAGATATTCTCACCTCCACGCACGATCATATCCTTGATGCGACCGGTGATACGCAGATAGCCTTCGGCATCCATCACGCCGAGATCTCCCGTATGCAGCCAGCCGTCCGCATCGATGGTTTCGGCCGTGGCCTCGGGCATGTTGAAATATCCCTTCATGACATTGTAGCCGCGGCAGCAGATTTCCCCCTGCTTGCCGGCGGACACGGTCTGTCCCGTCACGGGATCGCGCAGCTTCACCTCCACGCCGTCCAGAACCCGTCCCACGGAACGGCAGCGATGCTCGTCGCTTTCCGTGATGCCGGTCATGGTGATGACCGGGGAACACTCGGTGAGTCCGTAGGGAATGACCACGGCTTCCAGCCCCATGGCCTCCATCACCTGACGGATCAGCGGCTCTGGACAGATGGAACCGGACATCAGGCCGAAACGCAGACTGGAAAAATCGTACTGACTGAAACGGCGATGACCCAGCATGGAAATATAGGTGGAGGGCACGCCGTACACGCCGGTGCACTGCTCATCCTGGATGGCGGCCATCACTCTTTCCGGAGAAAACGTCTCCGTGATGACCATGGTGGCTCCATGACTCACACAGGCGAGCACGCCCACCACGCAGCCAAGGCAGTGGAACAGAGGAAGAGGAATGATCACGCGATCCTTTTCCGTCAGCTCCTCCCGCTCTCCGACCCAGTATCCGTTGTTTCCGATGCCGACGTGCGTCAGCATGACGCCTTTGGGAAAACCCGTCGTTCCCGAGGTATACTGCATGTTCACCACGTCATGCGGACCGACGAGCGCCTTGCGCGCCTCATACTCGGCGTCGGACACCTCGCCCGCCCTCTCCAGAATGGCCGACAGCGGCAGCACTCCCGGATGAAGAATATCCTTCAGACTCATGACTCGGCGCAGATGAGGAAACTTTTCGCAATGCAGCTCGCCCTCGTGCTGGTCCTTCAGATTGGGAATGACGCGATACAGCGCAGAAACATAGTCATAATCGAGAAATCCGTCGATGCAGAAAAAATTCTCACATTCCGACTGACGGATGAGATACTCCAGTTCGCTGTCGCGGTAGTTGGTGTTGACGGCAAGAAGCGTGGCTCCGATGTGGGCGGCGGCAAACATGAGCGTCACCCAGTTGGGCACGTTGGTGGCCCACAGCGCTATTTTCTCACCGGGCTGCACGCCCAGGGCCATCAGGCCCCGTCCAAGCCTGTCCACAGTATCGGCAAACTCGCTCCAGGTCTGCCGGTAATCGTGCCCCACATATACAAGGGCCTCACGATCAGGAAAACGCCTGACGGTTTCGTCCAGCATCTGGCCGAGCGTGCGTTCCTGCAACTTGAATTCTGACATATTCCGTTCCTTTACATCAGTGCGCGGAAAATTCCGGGGTCATCGACGGGGCAAGCCGGGCCGTCGTCATGAGCGCAGACCTCGATATGGAGGTTCCCCGGAGGAATCTGCCTTTTTCATCCGCTTCTGCTGAAAAACGGACGAAAAAACCTCTCGCGGCAAATTCCGGTCCGGTCATAGTATGTTATTGGAAAGTCTTTCTCAAGGAAAAATGCACCGCCGGCGCTGTTCGGAGACGGACTTCCCATCATCTCCCGCGAAGGCTATACTGCCCTGCGGAGGATACCATGACGACAAGACACAGATACATCGTGACCGGTCAGGTTCAGGGCGTGGGATTCCGGCCTTTCATCTACAGAGAGGCCTCAGGACTCGGTCTGACCGGCGTTGTGGGCAACACTCCGGAGGGCGTCTGCATCGAAGTTCAGGGAGCAGAAGACGCCCTGACGTCCTTTTCGGACTTTACCGATCGTCTTCCCCCGCTTGCGCGCATCGTCTCTCTCCGGAAGGAAGAGATACCTGTGGTCAGCCATGAACAGACCTTCCGCATCCTGACCAGCCGCGGCGGAGAACACCGCGGACACCATGTGCTTGTCAGCCCGGACATGGCCCCCTGCGACGCCTGTCTTGCCGACATGGCCGATCCCGGAAACCGCCGTTTCGGCTATGCCTTCACCAACTGCACGAACTGCGGTCCCCGCTACACCATCACGCGCTCCATTCCCTATGACAGACCGGTGACCAGCATGGCCTGCTTTCCCATGTGCCGCCCCTGCGACAGGGAATATCACGACCCGTCCGACCGCCGGTTTCATGCCCAGCCGAACGCCTGTCCGGACTGCGGCCCCATGCTCTGGCTGGAGGGCGAAAATCTCCCTCCGCGCTCTTCCGGACGAAAGGGCGAGTCTTCCGTCCGTGACGCCAGGAAGGCGCGCTACGGACTCCCGCCGGAAGTCGTGACGGGCAACGACGCGATTCTCATGCTGCTCGCGGCTCTGCGGCAGGGAAAAATCGCGGCGGTCCGGGGACTCGGCGGCTTTCATCTTGTCTGCGATGCCCACAATGCCGATGCCGTCACGGAACTGCGCAGACGCAAGGCACGTCCGCACAAGGCGCTCGCCGTCATGGTCGGCGACCTTGCCTCCGCCGGGCGCTTCGCCGAGATCGGACAGGACGCCGCCGAGCGCCTTTCCTCTGCACGTCGTCCCATCGTCATCTGCCCCCGCAGGACCGTCTTTCCCGACGGAAACGACACGGATGCGCTTCCCTCCGTCCTTGCGCCCGACACGTCAGGCATAGGTCTGATGCTTCCCTCGACGCCGCTGCATCATCTTCTCTTTCACCCGGAATGGGCCGGCGGCTCGAAGGACGACGCTCTGCCTGCGCTGGTCATGACATCGGGCAATCCCCACGGCGCCCCCATCTGCCTGGGCAACAGGGAGGCGAAGCAGCGACTTTCCGGCATGGCCGATCTCTTTCTTCTCCACGACAGGGACATTCTCGTCCGCGTGGATGACTCCGTCGTCTTTCCCGCCGGGGAAGGAACCCTCCTCCATCCCCCTGTTCCCGCTCTTATGGTGCGCCGTGCGCGCGGCTTCGTGCCCGAACCTCTGCCGCTGCCCGACCGCTCTTCCCGCAGAGACGACGACTGCGTCTTCGCCGCGGGAGCGGAACTCAAGCATACCTTCTGTCTCACCCGCGGACGGGAAGCGTTTTCCAGTCAGCATCTCGGAGACGTCAGTCGTGCGGAAAACCTTGCGTTCTTCGAGGAAACCCTGCGTCACATGCTCTCGCTGCTTGAAGTTGAGCCTCGTCTTGCGGTGCGGGATCTTCATCCCGACTACCTTTCCAGCCGCCTGGCCGACGCCTTTGCCGGGGAACGGGGCCTGCCGGTACTGAAGCTCCAGCACCATGTCGCCCACATCTGCGCCGTCATGGCGGAACATCGACGAAGCTCCCCGGTTCTGGGGCTGGCGCTGGACGGATCCGGGCTGGGAGAAGACGGCACCATCTGGGGCGGAGAACTGCTGCTCGTCCGTCCCGGCGCATGGAAAAGACTCGGCCGCTTTTCCCCTTTCGCCCTGCCCGGCGGAGAAGCCGCCATACGTTCCCCCTGGCGTACGGCCCAGGCTCTCTGGCATGCGGCGGATCTTCCGGACCGGAAACAGCCGTGGCTCGACGGCTCCCCGGAGAGAGAAACTCTCGCGCCCCTCGTGAACGAAATGATCATGCGGAACATCCGCTGTCCGCTGACCTCAAGCTGCGGCCGTCTCTTCGACGCCGTATCGGCCCTGTGCGGACTGTGCTTCGACATCACCTACGAAGGACAGGCTGCCGTTCGTCTGGAAGAAGCCCAGGACAGACACGAACAAGGAGCCTATGAGATGCCCGTGCGCGAGAAGGAACATCTTCTGGAGGCCGATGTCATCTCTCTGTTCCGCGAAGCCTCCCAGGACAGAAAGGCTCCCGGCAGACTGGCCCGCCGCTTTCACCGCGGTCTTGTCCTCGGTCTGGCGCGCTGGGCCAGGCTCGGCGCAGACAGAACCGGCGTCACGAGCGTGGCTCTCGGCGGCGGCGTGCTCAACAACCGTACGCTTCTTGCGGAACTGCCCGTCGAACTGCGCAGACTCGGCCTTGATCCGCTGCTTCCCTCCGCCATGCCCGCGGGAGATGGATCCATAGCTCTCGGACAGGCGCTCTGGGGCGACTGGTTTCTCGATCAGCCTGAGTAAGGAAAGGAAAAACGTCCGACAGTCATCGTCTCTTTCCCGCATGTTCTGTTCCGAAAATCAGGCGACCATCCGGGGCGGCGCATACGCTCAGGCAACGTACGCACGACACGCCGCATTTCCGCCCGCCGGCCGTCATGGCCGGTGTCACCGATCCCACGTGCGTGTTTTTCTTCAAGATCGCTCCAGATCGGCGATGCGTCTCCCCATGCGACAGAATTCAACCGCCCGGATCGCTCAGCGGACGCTGCGGATGCAGACATGTTCCGGGTTTCTTGACTATATGAGGATAACCAGATATAGTAAATCGATAAATCTTGATATTTCTTTCATCACTCCCTGCCATGAAAGCTCTTCGATATCTCAAAGCCTTGTCGGATGAAACCCGCCTGCGCCTTGCGCTGGTTCTTTTTCACTATGAACTGTCCGTCAATGAACTGGTTTCGCTGCTCAACATGGGGCAGTCCCGCATATCGCGCCATCTCAAGATTCTGACGGAAGCAGGTCTGCTCCGGTCGAGGCGGGACGGTCTGTGGGTGTTCTACTCCGCAGAGACGGAAGGACAGGGACATGATTTTCTGGGCAGCGTCATCACCTTCATGCAGGATGACGCATCCTGCCGGTCCGATCTCGACATGGCCTCCCGCATCATCGAGGAACGCGCTCTGAAGACCAGGCAGTTTTTCAATGAAATCGCCGATGACTGGGACGAAATGAACCGGGAGATTCTCGGGGACTTTTCCCTGCCGGACGTCATTCTGCACGCCATGCCGGAAGACTGCGGGGTCGCGGCCGATCTCGGCTGCGGCACGGGAGAGGTTCTGGAACATCTTCGCGGCACGTGCCGCGAACTCATCGGCGTGGACGATTCTCCGCGCATGCTTGAACTGGCAAGACGCCGCTTCGGCGACAACATGAACGGCATTTCCCTGCGCATAGGCGAACTGGACTATCTTCCCCTGCGTGACGGCGAGGCCGATTTCATATGCATCAATCTGGTGCTGCATCATCTTTCCCGTCCTTCCACCTCGCTGGCGGAAATCGCCCGCGTGCTGCATCCGGGAGGACTCGTGCTGGTCACGGACTTTGATCAGCACAATCAGGAATCCATGCGCACCATGTACGGAGACCGATGGCTCGGCTTTTCTCTGGACGAGCTTTCCTCCGCCCTGGCCAGAACGGGACTCACCATCGTGGATTACCGTCGCCAGCCGGTGAAAAAGGATCTGGCCCTTCATCTCATACTGGCCCGCAAAAGTCCGGCCGGCACCCCCGCCGCCGGACTGTGATTTTTCTAACCCCTCATGGAGTCATCATGTCCGCCAAGAATCTCGATTTGTCACTGAACTGCAAGGTTGCCGACATTTCCCTTGCCGATTTCGGCAAAAAGGAAATTCAGCTTTCCGAACGCGAAATGCCCGGTCTCATGGAGCTGATCCGCCGCTACGGAGACACCAAGCCTCTCAAGGGCATGAAAATCAGCGGATCCCTGCACATGACCATACAGACGGCCATGCTCATCCGTACGCTCTACGAACTCGGCGCGGACATCCGCTGGGCTTCCTGCAACATCTTCTCCACAC
>USNI01000003.1 GCA_900555975.1 uncultured Desulfovibrio sp.
CGCCGCACTCAAGGTTGCGCACGACTTCGCGGGCGTCGTCCTTGAGCCGCTTGAGAGAGGCAACCTTGCCGGTATAGACCACGACGCCGTCGCGCAGCAGGCGCACGTTGGCGGTACGGGTAAGCTTGCCGTCCGTAACCATGCAGCCGGCGATGATGCCGATCTTGGGCAGAGAGAAGGTCTGGCGCACCTCGGCCTGACCGAGATAGACTTCCTTGGAAACGGGAGCCAGCAGACCGGCCATGGCGCTCTTGATCTCATCCACAAGCTTGTAGATGATGTCGTAGAAGCGGATGTCCACCTGCTCCTGCTCGGCCACTTCCTTGACCTTGGCCGTGGGACGCACGTTGAAGCCGATGATGATGGCGTTGGAGGCCGCAGCCAGCATGACGTCGGATTCCGAAATGGCACCGGCGCCGCCGTGGATGATGTCGATGCGGACCTTCTCGGTGCTGAGCTTGCGCAGCGATTCGGTAATGGCTTCCAGCGATCCCTGCACGTCCGCCTTGAGGACCACGTTGAGGACAAGAGTCTCCTGCGTGTCGGCACTCTGCTTGAGGAAGTTCTCCAGCGTGACGCGGGACACCTTGGCAAGTTCCTTTTCCCTCAGCTTGGTCGCACGGGATTCTGCAATGCGCCGTGCCGTCTTTTCATCGTCAAGGCACACGAATTCGTCGCCGGCTTCCGGCACGCCTTCAAAGCCCTGAATTTCCACAGGCATGGAGGGACCGGCTTCCTTGATCTTGCGGCCCTGATCATTGAAGAGGGCACGCACGCGACCGGCGAACACGCCGCAGACGAAGACGTCGCCCTGATGAAGCGTGCCTTCCTGCACGAGGACGGTAGCCACAGGACCACGGCCCTTGTCCAGCTTGGCTTCCACCACATGGCCGCGGGCGGGCTTGTCGGGATTGGCCTTGAGCTCCAGAATTTCCGCCTGAAGGGCGATGAGTTCCAGAAGCTCGTCCAGACCCTTGCCGGTCTTGGCGGAAACCATGCCCACCACGGTATCGCCGCCCCAGGCTTCGGGCTGAAGTCCGAGTTCGGAGAGTTCGCGGAGCACGCGGTCGGGGTTGGCGGTTTCCTTGTCGATCTTGTTCACGGCCACCAGAATGGGCACGCCTGCGGCGCGGGAGTGGTTGATGGCTTCACGGGTCTGTTCCATGACGCCGTCATCGGCAGCCACCACGAGCACCACGAGGTCGGTCACCTGAGCGCCGCGGGCGCGCATGGCCGTGAAGGCCGCATGACCGGGCGTATCGAGAAACACGATGTCGCCGCGCTTGGTCTTGACGTGATACGCGCCGATGTGCTGGGTGATGCCGCCGGCTTCGCCGCTGGTCACACTGGTCTTGCGGATGGCGTCGAGCAGAGAAGTCTTGCCATGGTCGACATGACCCATGATGGTCACGACAGGGGGACGGGGCTTCAGCATCTCAGGCGTATCCACCACGGTGGGCACCAGATAATCCTCTTCGGAGAAGCCCACCTTTTCCACTTCGTATCCGAACTCCGCCGCCACGAGCGTCGCAGTATCGATATCGAGGGCATTGTTGATGGTGGCCATGACGCCGAGTCCGAACAGAATCTTGATGATCTCGCTGGACTTCACGCCCATCTGATGGGCCATGTCCGCCACGCGGATGGATTCCTCCACCCGTATCTTGCGCTTGGCGGCCTTCATGGGCTGGGTGGACTGGGCAGGCGCCTGATGCTGCTGCTTCTTCGGCTTATGCGAGCGACGGGTACGCACCATGCCTTCATCATCATCCATGTCGGCTCCGCCGTGACGACGGCTGAAATCATCGGCATCCTGCGGAAAATCATTGGAGCGACGGTTCTTGTTGTTGCGCTTCTTGCGGCTCTGCTCGTTCTCCATGGGAGGCTGCTGACCGAAAGGCGGCGTAAAGGACGTTCCGCCGGAACGGTTGCCCGCAGGACGATTGCCCGCAGGCCTGTTGCCGCCGGAACGGCGATTGTCGCGGCTGTCACGATCACGACCGTCGTTATCCCGACCTTCACGGGCGTCGGGACGTGCGCCCCGCGCATCACGGCGTCCGCCATCGCGCCGGCTGTCGCCGTCCCGACCGGGACGACCTTCAGAAGGAGCGGCAGGACGGATGATCCGGGCCTGAGCAGGATCAGGACGGGAAATCACGCGTACTCTGGGCGCACCGTCACCGGCAGCGCTCTGAGGCTTTCTGCGGGCGTCTTCCCCTTCCGCATCCTCGGAAACATGACGACGCTCCTGAACGGGAGGCAGCAGACTGGGCTGAGAGGAGCCTTCCGGTTCCGCCGAGGCTGCGGGCGCTCTGCGGGCACGATCGGCTCTCGGTGCTTCAGCCGCAGGTGCAGGCTTTGCTTCAACAGGCGCCGCTTCACGGACAACGACCGCAGCAGCGGGAGCCGCAACGGAAGGTCCGGGCGTCACGATGCGGGCGGAAGGAGCTTCCACCTTGCGGGCACGCTGAACTCTGTCGGCGCGAGCCTCTTCCGTTCCGGCCGAAGGTGCAGTCTTGTTTTTCGCAATGACCTTTTCCGTCGAGGGCTTCGCTTCCGCGCTTCCGTCAGCGACAGGGGCTTCCGTCGCCACCTTCGCGGCAACAGTCTCCGGCTCAGGGGTCACAATGCGTGCGGGACGCACGATGCGCGCCACAGGAGCGCTTTCACGAGGCGTCCTGGGCTTTCTGGGGGCCTTTTCCGCGACGGGCGCGACCTTCGGCTCCTCAGTCGTGCCTTCCGCGGCAACAGGGGCTTCCACCGCGGCGGCAGGGGCCGCGGGCTTCTCTTCGACTATCTGAGCGGCAGGAGCTTCCGCTGCTGCCGGCTTGGAACGACGACGTATAATAACGTCCTTGCGGACAACTTCCACAGAGGCCTCCGACTTTTTAACCTTGACTTTTTCGTATTCTTCCGGGGAGATGGACCCTTTCACCGTCTTTTCTATCCCCGCCTCGCGCAAACGGGCCACAAGCTCTTCGGGCTTCATGCCCTGCTCGATCGCGGCATCTTTTATCTTTATCTTATCCATTCCTGCTCCCCTTGTGAGATTTGCGCCTGAACTTCATGTGGGCGAAACGCTCCCGACAGACCGGGTCGTCGCATACATACCAGCCGCGCCCCGATCCTGTCTGCGTCTCATCCGCCACAAGTCCGTTTCCGGCAGAAGCTCCGTCCGAAGCAGGCACATGGCGCAGAAGCTGCGACTTGGCAAAGCGCCGCCTGCACACGACACACATGCGTACGGGCCCCTGCCTCTTCTCCATGGCCTATTCCTCTTCCGGCTCCGCCGGAGCTGCATCGCCTTCCACCACGGGGCTGAGGAAGTTCACGGCAGCACGAAGATCGGCAATGCGCGAATCGGCAAGTTCCAGCTTCTCCGCCAGTTCGGCGTCAGTGGCGCTGCGCAGGGCGTCGAGAGAACGGAAACCGGCTTCCATCAGCTTGTCCACGGGAATCTCGGCCACGCTGGCGACCTGCTCCAGACCGCGTCCGGCGGCATTGGCCTCATGATAGCGGGATTCGGTAAAGATATCGATCTTCCAGCCGAGCAGCTTGGCCGCCAGCTTGACGTTCTGTCCCTTGCGGCCGATGGCGTTGGTAAGCTGATCGTCGGGCACGGTGACTTCCAGAAGATTGGAGGCCTCATCCACATTGATGCGGGAAACCAGAGCCGGAGCCAGAGCGTTGCGGGCATAGGTGGCGATGTCGGGACTCCACACCACGATGTCGATGCGTTCGCCATGCAGTTCCTGCACGATGTTCTGAATGCGGGAACCGCGCACGCCGACGCACGCACCTACGGCGTCGATGTCGCGCTCGCGGGAGAGCACGGCGACCTTGGCACGGGAGCCGGGATCACGGGCCACGCCCATGATCTGCACGCTGCCGTCGTCGACTTCGGGGACTTCGCGGCGGAACAGCGCGGCCATATAGTCCCGATGCGCACGGGAAATGATGACCTGAGGACCGCGTCCCTCACGACGAACGTCGATGATGAGCGCCTGGATGCGGTCGTTGCGCTTGTAATGCTCTCTGGGAATCTGTTCCTCGCGGGGCAGCAGCGCCTCGGTACGACCGAGATTGATGACCCAGCCGCCCTTGTCGCGACGCTGCACCATGCCGCTGACGATCTCGCCGACGCGGTCCTTGAACTCCTCATAGATGAGTTCCTGCTCTGCGTCGCGCATGCGCTGGATGATCACCTGCTTGGCGGACTGCGCGGCAATGCGGCCGAGATCCTCCACCTTCAGACGGAAACCCATCTCATCGTCGATCTGGATGGAGGGATCGTGCTGACGGGCCTCCTCCAGAGAAATCTGCGTAAGGGGATCCTCCACCTCTTCCACGACAAACTTGAACTGGAACACTTCGATGTCGCCAGTGTCGTCGCTGTAGTGCACTTCCACGTCCAGATCGTCGCCGTACTTGCGGGTCACCGACGTACGTACGGCTTCCTCAAGAGTGCTGATGAGCATGTCGCGATCCAGCCCTCTGTCTTTGCTGATCTGTTCAATGGCTTTCTTCAGTTCCAGACTCATGCTTGCTTACCTCCGCCTTTGCCGGTGGCTTTCTTCGCATTCTTTCCGGCTCCGGGCTTGCTGGTGTCAGGAAAATTGGGAACAAGACGCGCCTTCTTCACCCAGTTCCAGTGAAGAACGACCTCTGCAGGAACCGGCTTTTCCCCCGCCGCGGGAGCAAGAAGCACCTCCAGAGCAAAACGGTCTCCGGAAACGCTTCTGAGCGGACCTCTGAACTTGCGGCGACCTTCGATCTCGGGATGAGGATCCGCAAGCGTCACGTCGATGTCCCGGCCCACATAAGGCTCAAGCTGACGGGGTTCGAAAAACATGCGATCCATGCCAGGAGAGGAAACTTCCAGCACCCAGGCATCGGCGAACACCTCGTCGACTTCAAGCGCCAGTCCGACCAGACGGGAGATGTCCGCACACTGATCCACGGATACGCCTTCCAGCGTTCCGTCTTCGCCGTTGCCGCCTTCGGACGATGCGCCTCCGGCGGGAGCATCCACATAGACGCGCGCCACCGTGCGTCCTCCGGACACGACCTCAATACCCCAGAGCATCAGCCCGAATGAGGCGACAACGGGTTCCGCAGCCTCGCGGATGCGGCGGATGATCGCCTCAGGAGAAAGACCTTTTCCCATAATTGTACCTTATATAATAAAAAAGGGAGGCCATCGTCAGGCCACCCTACCAGACCGCCTTTCGCGGTGCATCAGGATGTAGAAAGGCAAAATCGAAATGGATCTCACCCTCCACTGCGTGACGTCGTTTTACCCGTGACGGAACGCCTTGTCAAGGCTCGCAGCATGCCGGCACCCAGCTCAAAAAAATTTTTTCCTTCCCGGAGCCGCGCCCTCAGTCGCATCTGAAGGTAAAAATATCGGCTAAGCGTCAGTTCTTTTCCGAACGATACTTGACCCCACTCCGGCGGCAGGCTAGGCTCTTCTTCTCGGAACGGAAAGGAGTGCCGGATTCAGGCTTCGAAACGATGCACAGCACGCGTTTCGCCGGCATTGTTCCAGAATGTTTTTACAAGTAAAATCGCGTAGTTGCCACAAAGCCAGGCATCGACGCGCACAAAGGTTCAGAAGCTTATGATTCGCTTCATCAAAAAACGGGACTCCCGCGTGGTGCCTTTCGACATCGCCAAGATCGATGAGGCGATTTTCCGCGCGGCCAAGGCTCAGGGAGGCACCGACCGTGCCATGTCCCGCAATCTGGCCGATCAGGTTCTCGACATGCTCGAAGCCGAAGGCAGCGACACCCCTGACGTGGAACATGTGCAGGATCTCGTGGAAAAGGTCCTCATCGAAGCCGGTCACGCCCGCACTGCCAAGGCGTACATTCTCTATCGCAACGAACGCACCCGTGTCCGCGAAATGAAGACCGGTCTCATGAACACGCTGAAGGATCTGTCCTTCACCGATGCCAAGGAACTCGATCTCAAGCGCGAAAACGCCAACATCGACGGCGACACTCCCATGGGCACCATGCTGCGCTACGGCAGCGAGGCCGCCAAGGCCTTCTACAAGAACTATCTGCTTTCGCCCGAGTACAGCCGTGCCCACGAGGAAGGCGACATTCACATCCACGATCTCGACTTCCTCTCCCTGACCACGACCTGCTGCCAGATCGACATCAAGAAGCTGTTCAACGGCGGCTTCAACACCGGTCACGGCTTTCTGCGCGAGCCCAACAGCATTCAGTGCGCCAGCGCGCTGGCCTGCATTGCCATACAGTCCAATCAGAACGATCAGCACGGCGGTCAGAGCATCCCCAACTTCGAATACGGACTCGCTCCCGGCGTGGCACGCAGCTTCATCAAGAACATCGATCTTGCCCTCGACATGCGCGACGCTCCGGAAGACTTCCGCAACGAGGTGAAGACCGCGCTTCGCGCCAAAGCCTTCCCCACGGGCGAATACGCCTCCTTCCAGTCCATTCTCAACGAGGAAGGACTCAACTTCGTGCGCGAACAGCTCATGAAGCGGCTCTCGAGGGAAGAGGCCTCTCATGTCATCGACAAGGCCCTGGCCAAGACCGACAAGGATACCTATCAGGCCATGGAAGGGCTGATCCACAATCTCAACACCATGCACAGCCGTGCCGGCGCACAGGTGCCGTTCAGCTCCATCAACTATGGTACGGACACCTCTCCGGAAGGCCGCATGGTCATCAAGAACACCCTGCTGGCCGAAGATGCCGGACTCGGCAACGGCGAAACGCCCATCTTCCCCATCCACATCTTCAAGGTCCGCGACGGCTACAGCTTCAATCCCGAAGACCCCAACTACGATCTCTTCAAGCTGGCCTGCCGCGTGTCCGCAAAACGCCTGTTCCCGAACTTCTCCTTCATGGATGCGCCGTTCAATGCCCCGTATCTCAGGGGCAACGATCCCAACCATGAGGTGGCCTACATGGGCTGCCGTACCCGCGTCATGGCCAACCGCTACGACCCCGAACGGGAAACCACCTTCGGTCGCGGCAATCTTTCCTTCACCTCCATCAATCTTCCCCGCCTCGGCCTCAAGCATCGCGGAGACGTGGAGGGCTTCTTCGAGGAATTCAACGAAAAGATCAGTCTGGTCTTCGGACAGCTGCTCGAACGTCTTGAAATCCAGAGCCACAAGCGCTGCCGCAACTATCCCTTCCTCATGGGACAGGGAATATGGCTGGACTCCGAGAACCTCGCCCCCGGCGACGAGGTGGGAGAAGTGCTCAAGCACGGCACCCTCACCACGGGATTCATCGGCCTTGCCGAATGCCTGAAGGCTCTTATCGGCGTTCATCACGGCGAGTCCGAAGAGGCTCAGGAACTGGGTCTGCGCATCGTCCGCACCATGCGCGAACGTGCCGATGCAAAAGGTGAGGAAACAGGTCTGAACTTCACCGTGATCGCCACCCCCGCCGAAGGTCTTGCCGGTCGCTTCGTCAAATACGACCGCAAGCGTTTCGGCAGCATTCCCGGCATCACCGACAGGGACTACTACACCAATTCCTTCCACATTCCGGTGTATTTCCCCATCAGCGCCTTCAACAAGATCAGACTGGAAGCTCCCTATCATGCCCTCACCAACGGCGGACACATCAGCTATGTGGAAGTGGACGGTGATCCGCTCAACAATCTCCAGGCCTTCGAGGACATCGTCAAGGCCATGAAGGAAATGGGCATCGGCTACGGCTCCATCAACCATCCTGTTGACCGTGACCCCGTATGCGGATATACCGGCATCATCGGCGACGTCTGCCCCCGTTGCGGCAGACACGACGGCGAAGGTATTCCTCTTTCCGTACTAAAGCAGATCAAGGGCTACATCCGTGACAGCCGCAGCAGCGACGAGCGCAGCGAAGCCCCTGATAAAATAGCCAATATCAAACTTTAAGGAGCGTTCTCATGATCCATTGCAAATCCGATGTGGCCGCTGCCACCGATCAGATCCTTGTCGGAACCAATGTCAAATTCGAGCGTATCCGCCGCATCACCGGCTACCTCGTCGGTACTCTCGACCGCTTCAATGACGGCAAGGCCGCGGAAGAACGCGATCGTGTCAAGCATTGCAGCATGGACAGCTGGAAGTAGTTTCTCACGCCATACATGAGACGAAAGGCGGAGGCGGACCCAATGTTGGTCCGCCTCCGCCTTTTCCATCTCCTCCGGATGGCCGGCATACGCCTTCTGAACGTTTCTGCCGCCGTATTCCGGCGTATCTCGAAAGAAGATCCGCTCCTTCTCTTTCACCCCGCTCAGGCGTTCCTCCGGCCCTTTTCCAATAAGGATACGCCGGGCCGCCATGCATCGCCCGTACACGCAGAACTTCCCGGACCGCATCTGCCGTCCCCCAAGGGAAGCAGAACAAGTCAGGCCCCCCAGAAGACGGTCTTCCTTTAATGAAAAAGCCCGCTGTTCCATGAGGAACAACGGGCCTGAAAACGTGCGGCGTCACGCTATCGTTCGGCCTGACCGTTCAACTCATCGAGCACAGCCGTCCATCCTGCCTCTCTGGAAGCAGCCATGTTCAGTATGCGCTGATTGCGTGATCCACGGAAACGAAGCTCCAGAGACTTCTGTTCCTCCACAAAAGGTCCGTCCACCAGAAGATCAAGCAGCGAAAGCAGTTCACGGCAGCCGTCTTTCTGCAGCAGCTGTTCGAACGTGTAACCGCTGAATGCCATGAGATGATAACCTCGACGCTTCAACTCCGCTGCCAGAGGTGCCAGCGCCTCCGCCTGTTCAAAAGGCTCGCCGCCACTGAAGGTGATCCCGTGGACCAGCGGATCTCCCTGCATCCTCTCCAGAATCTCCTGCGCCGAAACCAGCGTTCCGCCTTCAAAATCCCAGGTCTGCGGATTCTGACACCCCTTGCAGTGCATACGGCAGCCCTGAAGAAAAAGCACGAAACGGAGTCCAGGCCCATCGACGATGGATTCCTCGATGATGCCGGCCACACGAAGCGTAATATCCTTCAGAGCGTCCATATCTCAGTCCTTGTTCGGTTCAGGGATGACGGCCTCTTCCGGAACCTCGGCGATCTGCCCCTCGGTATCGGCCACACGGCCCTGCATCCAGAAGATCATGTCCACGTCATCGCCTTCCTTGGGTTCATAGCCCTTGTAGCATATGCGTTCAGGCGCATAGATAATGGCATAGACGGGCTTTTCAGGGTTACCGAAGCCCACGCCGAAACGATATATCTTCATCTGCGACTTTTCCGGACCGAACATGAAGCTGTCCACATCGAAAATATTGGCCCGGCACTGGTACTCGCAGTAATGATCCGTCACGTCAATGATGGTTTTGCCCTTGAGCGGAATCTTGAGCGCCGGCACATCAAGACGGGTCTTGTCGGGATGAGCCTTCATCCATTCCAGCGCGTGTTTCTCATAGGCAGGTCCCTGCGTCACCGTCAGCTCGTCAAGCAGCGCCCGGCGGATGGCAAAGCAAAGTCCGGAAAGAAGAAATTCACAGCTCTTTCCCTCGGCATCCTCGACGGCATCGCGGAAGAACAGCGGATCATAGAACCACAGCGGAGGAAAATCCTCGGGACCGGCCAGGATTTCTCCGGCATGTCCATCCTTCCAGGGAAAGGTCTTTCTGATGGTCAGCGTGTTGGCAAAGCCCTCCATAAGAGGCGATACCGCCACGGCGCTCAGTCTGCCTTCGGGCTTTCCGGCCATGAGCACAGAGGTGCGCAGGAGCGAATCACTGGGCCAGGCCATGAGCATGCGCTCGATCTTCTCGTCCTTCATGCCCCACACGGGACGGCTGCCGCCTAATTCCAGCGTCGTCGTCACAACGCCGAGAATATCATCAGAACCAACGCCGAGGGCGAACCATTTGTCCCCCATGCTTTCAATATGCTGCATACGACTTTTCCATACGTAGTAGAAATTTGACGTTACCTGCCCGGAAGGCAAAGCAAACGACCTGCGGAAGCATAGCACAGGGAGTACCGGCAAAACAATAGGCGAAAACGTCCCCTGTCGGGGCACCCTGCCTCACACGGTATCCCGGAGTGTCGAACAGCCGGGACACGGATCCTGCCCGTACCGTCATCGCACCACAACGTCCAGCTCCGACTCGAAAACCGGACCCGCGCCCCTCCCCGACGTGCCGTCGGAACATGACGGCATCGCCTGCCCGAAGCGCACGAAGGGCTTCCATCTTTTTCCTGAGATCAGAATCCCGGCAATCATGCTTCGTACGGAGCTTCTTGTCCGTCCGGGACAAAAGAGGAGCAGAACTTTTCCGACTGGACCGGATGGGGCATCCCGTATGCCGGGACACTGCGCCGTCCTAAAAAAAATGCCGAAGGCATACGCCCGCGGCATTTTATGATGTTTCCGAAAAACAACGCCTATATGGAGGAAGCCCTGAGTTCTATGGCCTTCTGCACGGCCTCGCGGGAAGCCATTTCGCTTTCAAGGGTAATCGGAACATCCGTATAGTAAATGGCTCCGGCAGAAATATCGTATCTGGCCTGCTCATCACGAGAATGACGAAGAGGTGGAACCACGTCGTACACCCACGGAAGAAATTCACCCAAGAACAGCCAGGTGACGATGCTCAGAACAACGAGCTTCACCCATGCGACCTTTCTGCTGGAAGAGGAGAGAGAAGTCATGATACATCCAAAGTCCGCACCGCCCGAAGGCGGTGCGGACACAGTTTCATAGATTCACGCTTAGATGCTGGCGGTGATTTCCGGGAACACCTTGTAGAACATGATCCAGGCCATCAGGAGGGTCAGAGCCAGGTTGAAGGACTGACCGCAGACGTACAGGATGATGGGCTTGCCGCCCTTGAAGTAGCCGGCAAGTTCCTTGAAGTTCGTGGCGAGACCGATGGAAATGAAGGCCAGAGCGAAGAACCAGCCGCGCAGAGGCACGGTGATCTTGTTGACGCCGTTGGAAATCAGAGCGTTGCTGATGTCGGAGCCGAGGTTGCCGGCGATCGTGGACAGCACGATGGAGGCAGTGAGGAAGCCGATGACGAACTTGGGGAAGCGGTTCCAGATTTCCATGGGACCGACCTTCACGCCTTCTTCATGAGCTTCAACCTTGGTGGCGAAGTAGATGGCCACGCAGAAGGCGCTCACGCCGATAAGGACGTTCTGGATCATCTTGATGGTAGCAGCAACCTGCAGAGCCTTGGGACCGATGAAGGCACCGGCAGCGGCCACGGAACCCGTGGCGTCGATGGTACCGCCGATCCAGGCGCCGCCCAGAACTTCAGGCATACCGACAGCCTTGATGAAGGCAGGCATGGCAATCATCATGATGGCGGTGAACACCATGGAAAGACCAACGGACAGGGTCAGTTCTTCCTTCTTCGCGCGGCAGGCAGCGGCCACGGCGATGGCGGCGGAGGTACCGCACACGGACATGTCGGCGGAGATGGTGATGTTCAGGGTCCTGGAGGGCATCTTCAGGACGGTCTGACCGAAGATGTAGGTGGACACCAGAACGATGGGGGTAACAACCCAGGCCACGAAGATGCCGGGGATACCGATGGCAAGGATCTTGTTGAACAGAACTTCAGCGCCGAGCAGCACGAGACCGGCCTTGATGAAGTATTCCACCTGCACGGCGGGCTTCATCCACTTGGGAGTGCCGATGGTGTTGGCAACCACCATACCAACGATGATGGACCAGATTTCGGCATTGAGGCCGTAGGTAGCCGTGGGCTTGTAGCCGCCGAGGAAGTTGGCGAACAGGCAGAGCGCGTACACACCGAGGAAGCCGATGAAGTACTGAACAACGTTGAAGCCCATGACGCCCATACCGACGGCGGTGATCACACCGAGGCTGATGCCGAGGATGATGAGACCGGGGATCAGGTTGGTGTCGGAACCGACCTTGGCCTTGGCCTTGGCAGCGTCGCTGTCGGCCTTCTGCCAGGCGGCGATGGCGGTTTCGGCAGCCTTGTTCAGGTCGGCGTTCTGGAAGGAAGCGGCGGAAGCGGCGTCCTGAGCGGCCTTGGCAACGGTAAGAGCTTCGGCGGCAGCCTTGGCGGCAGCTTCAGCCGCGGGCTTGGCGGATTCGTCCATGTGGGTCACGAAGGAATCCATGGGATTGCCGGACCACTTGGCGGGAGTCTTGAGGTAGCTGATGATGGCCTTGGCGGCGGGCAGCTTGTTACCGGCAACGCCCTTCTTGGCGGCCTGAGCCTGAATCAGCTCGATGGTCTTGATGGGTTTGGTCTGCTCGGCGGAGATGACGGCATCATACTTACTGAGCTGAGCTTCAATGTCGGCGCGACCGCCCATCATGATGAGACCGGAAATGATCAGGATGAAAAAGCCGATCCAGATCGCCCAGTAGTCTTCCTTCAGCCAAAGGTCAGACCATTTCGCACGGCCATCGTCAACGACAATGTTTTCATTAGCCATAAAAAGTCCCCTGCTTAAAAAATTAAAAACAAACTCTCCTCAGGCCCATTTGTACCTTCAATAACAAACTCATGCTCTATTGACAAGTATTTGTCTTCTGCCCCGTCTTTCAGCGGGAAAAAAGGCTCATGCCAGCCCGAGCATGACCGTTATGAAAAGTAAAACCGGCGTCGAAAAAACCAGACTGGCCCTCGCGCCGGAGGCAGATTCGTAGAACTGCCCGCTCTTCGTACAAAAAAACGCTTTTTTACGCAAGCCCGTCAGAAGGCTTTTTTGCGGATTCCTCAAGGAGCTTCCAATAGTCGTCCGCAACGTCGTAACCGAACTCGCAGGCCTTCTCCGCGTATTCTCTGGCTTTTTCCACATCACCGAGTTCAAAGCAGGCCAGAGAGAGATTGTTCCACGCAGGCGCAAACGAAGGCTCCTGCTGAAGCACCATGCGGCTCATTTCGGCGCTCTTCTCGTACTCGCCCTTCATATAGAGAGCGGAAGCAAACGTGGCACGGGCCTGCAGATACTTGGGATCCCAGGTGAGAGCCTTGTGGAGAGCGGAAATAGCTTCGTCCACTTCTCCCTTCTGGAGATGCACAAAGCCTATGTTGCCCCAGGCGATGGGGAACTTCGCACGACATTCCGCCGCTTCCTTGTTGTACTGCATGCATCCGTCAAGATCGCCGCGGCGCAGGCAGAGTCCGCCGAGCTGCACAAAGGCCTCGGCCATGTGCGCAGAATTACGAACGGCATTCAGGAAACATTCCTCGGCCTCGGCATAGTCGCCGAGAGAAAGCATGGCGACGCCAAGATTGTAATGATGGATGGCGCATTTGGGATCTTTCTCAATGGCCTCCTGAAGATCGTGAATATACTCATGAATATCGGTATAGCGGTCTTTCATCGGATATGACCTTCCTTCTTTAGAAGTTCCTGATACCAGGCGGCAAATTCATAGGCGCCCAGAAACTTGTCCTGTTTGTTCACCACGCCGATGGCGGCCTCCATGGCCCCCTGAAGAAAGGCCTCGCTGGGATCGGATTCTCCGGAAAGCTGAGCCTCGCACTTCTTTGAATGCACAAATTCCTGCATGAGCTGCTGAGCGGTACGCTTGGTGATGTCCGTGCGTATCTCCACGGGATCATTGGGTTCCGGAAAAGGATCCCACTTGTCATACCCTATGCGGTCAATGAACTTGCGACGACGGGGCGGTATCTTTTCATACAGATCGCGCTTGAGTTTTTCCTCCTCGGCGGTAAGAGCGCGAGGCTTCTCATTGCGCAGCAGCGGAGCGATGGACATGACTACTCCTTGGGGGCCGGTCCTATGCCGAGATAGGCGTCATCATACTTGGTGATGAGCGCCATGGACACGGGAACGTACACTCTGTGCAGTTCACGAAAACGGGAGCCTATGGCCGCACCGATGCGACGGCTCATGTCGGCCAGACGATCCTGTATGCGGTCAAGAGCAACCGTTGGATACGCCTGTCCCTTTTTGAAGTGACACTCTCCGCAGACATGGGCCTTGCCGTGTATGGAAGTAGGTATGCCGTAAAGCCGGCAGGTAATGGGGCGATGTTCATAAAGCAGGCACGTGTCGTCAAGGCCCAGCAGAGGACAGCGGACTCTTTCCCTGGCAGCCTCCACCATGATCTCTTCATCGGACATTCCCTGACGGGCCTGCTGGAAATAGTGGCGCTTGAGACGGGCAAGCTGACGATCGGCGTCGCTTGCGGCCTGAAGCACGGCGGAACGGCGGATGCCGAAGTCAAATTCCTTGTTGAATGCCCGGTTCAGCGCCATGGCCTCCACAAGGGAAAGATCGAAGGCCGCATGGCAGCAGCTGCTGCAGCCCGAGGCACAGGCCACCTCTTCAGGAAACTGGTTCTTCACACGCTCGAAAAGCTGATCGGCCTGCGCGGCAAGCTGTGCATACTCCTGAAAAATAGCGTCCAATTCCGGGTTGGTCATCATAGTTCCCACTGAAAAACGTTTAAAAAACCGCCGGATGAGCAAAGCCCATCCGGCGGCAACAGGCTCACATGGGCCGTCGCAGCGCGACGGTTCAGTCAGCTTCGCGGATGACTCCGATCATCCGCAGGCCTTCCGCAAAAGCGTCCGGCCCGGACGGCCTGAGCCGCCCTCGCCGAGGGAAAATCTCCCCACGGACGTTAGTCTTCTTCGATCACGATGGCGTCGTGTTCGCAAACGCCGGTGCAGGATTCGCAGCCGAGGCATTCTTCGGCGTTCACGGGATCGCTCTTGCCGTCATGCAGTTCCCACACGGAAACAGGGCAGATGTCCACGCACTGGCCGCAGCCGACGCACTTGTCCGCATCAAAAATAATCTTGTAGCCCATAACAGCCTCCAATGTTCGGCCGAAAGATTTCGGCGCAAGTTAATAATTCCGAGTTGAGCAGGATACCTGTCTGGAGTATCCGATGCATGAGGGATAGCCTGTGCGACACACGCTGTCAAGCGGCTTCTCCCGAAACGACACGCATCCGCCACCCCTAGTCTCTGGCGTCCAGACCAGCGGCTTTTGCCACGGCAAGCGCCGCGGCCCTGGTAAACTCGCCGGCAGGCATGGCGGCGCGTTCTTCGGCCGTAAGCAGCAGCCTGGGATGATTCACCAGTTCGGGACGGGCCTTCACGCCGTACTCGGCCGGGAAGGAGTCCTCGAAATACATGTTCTGGAAACCGGCGAACTTCAGTGCATGCGCCGTGGAATCCAGCACGCAGAATTCCCCTTCGGAAAGCAGACCGAGTTCTCCCGCCTTCAGCATGCCCGCAAAGCTTTCTCCACCCTGCGTACAGGCAATATGGCCGTGCCTGTTGGCAAGAATCATGGAATCCATGATGGCCTGTTCGGTGACCTGCACCACGTCGAAGCGGCCTCCCTCAGCCTCGAACTTCTCCACGAGATTTCTCACGCGGGGGAACGACACCGGATTGCCGATCATGGCTGCCTGCGCCACGCTGGGCTGCACCTGAACGGCATGATATTCGCGGTTGTTCTTCGGCTGGCTGTAGTACCGCCATACCGGGTCGGCATGTTCGGACTGCACGCCGACGATGTGAGGCAGCTCCTCGATGATGCCAAGACGTCGCATCTTCAGACATGCGGAAATCATGGAAGTGATGTTGCCCGCATTGCCGATGGGCATGAACAGCGCCTTATCAGCCATGTTCCAGCCGTACCACTGCGCCACCTCGTACGCGTAGGACTCCTGTCCAAGAACGCGCCAGCTGTTCTTGGAATTGAGCAGCGCCACACGGTAATGTTCGGCCAGATACTCGACGACCTTCATGCAGTCATCAAACACGCCCGGCACTTCCAGCACCTGCGCACCGGAACCAAGAGGCTGGGAAAGCTGTGCCGGAGTAACCTTGCCGTGCGGCAGAAGCACCACGGTGCGGATGGGTTCGCCCACATAGGCGCCGTACATGGCCGCAGCCGCAGACGTGTCGCCCGTGGAGGCACAGATGGTGAGCACTTCCTTCCAGCCGTTTCTGCGCACGAGGGATTTGAGATAACTGTACGCCCCTGCCATGCCCCTGTCCTTGAACGAGGCACTGGGATTCATGCCGTCGTTCTTGTAGGCGAAACGGCGTCCGACCTGAGCCTCAAGCGCGGAAGAAGCCTCGATGATGGGCGTATCACCCTCCCCGAGATAGACGATGTCCTCTTCTTCCAGGACGGGAGCCATGAGTTCATAGAAGCGGAACACACCCCGCAGTGCGGTAGTGCGCGTGACACGACGGGCATCGAAAAGGTCGCGCCAGTACTGAGCGCCTTTTTCCTTCATGTCGTCGAAGTCCAGATCCTCCAGAAGAAGGACGCCGCCGCAGTCGGGACAGGTATAAAGAAGCGAGTCCACGGGATGACGACGGCCGCAGTTCATGCACACATATTCCATGCGCGCACGGCGCGTGGGAAAATCCTGAGACATATCATAACTCCTGGGTGATGATCGAATGGGGGAGCGGCAAGCATAGGATGTTTGACGCTTCGCTGCAACCGTGCTCCGGGCACATGCGCAGGAAAAGAGCCGCATTCGCGGATGCCGGACGAGGCTGACGGCAGCTCAGACCTTTCTCACGGGAACGCCGGCCTTCTCCATGCAGTCCTTCAGATCCGCTATGGAATACTGACCGTAATGCACGATGGAAGCCACAAGAGCGGCGGAAGCCCCTCCCTTCATCACGGCATCCACAAGATGTTCCGGCGCGCCGGCCCCGCCTGAAGCAATGACGGGAATGGTCACGGCGTCGCATATCATGCGCGTCAGTCTGAGTTCATAGCCGTCGCGCGTACCGTCGGCATCAATGGAATTCACGCACAGTTCACCGGCACCGAGTTCCTCGCACCGGCGCGCCCAGGCAATGGCATCCATGCCCATGGGCTTGCGGCCGCCGTGTATGACCACTTCGTAGCCCGAAGGGCAGGTTTCGCTCACGGGAACCTGCTTCACGTCCATGCCGACCACCACGGCCTGCGAACCGAAGGCATCCGCACCGCGGCTGATGAGGAAAGGATCCTTGACCGCCGCTGAATTGACGGAAACCTTTTCCGCGCCGGCAAGCAGCACGGCGCGCATATCTTCCACGGAAGCAATGCCTCCGCCCACGGAAAACGGAATGAAGATATTGCTGGCCACGCGCTCGACGACATCAAGAAAGATGCCCCGGGCCTCGCACGAAGCCGTGATGTCGTAGAACACGATTTCGTCGGCGCCTTCCTCATAGTAGCGGCGTGCCGTTTCCACAGGATCGCCGATATCCACGTTGCCCTTGAACTTGATGCCCTTGGTAAGACGGCCGTTACGCACGTCAAGACAGGGAATGAGCCGCTTGCTCAGATGACTTTTTTCAGACACGGGCGTCCTCCCGGCAGTAGCGATAGAAATTCGTCAGCAGTCTGAGTCCGGGCCGACCGCTCTTTTCCGGATGGAACTGCACAGCCCACAGGCCGGGACGACCGTACATGGCCGTGAATTCCTGACCATAGCAGCTCGTGGCAATGACGAGTTCAGGAGCGGGAATCGTATAATAGCTGTGAACGAAATAGAAACGGGATTCGGGATCGATGCCGTCCAGAAGTTCGGAAGACCGGCAAATGGTCAGGGTGTTCCATCCCATGTGCGGAATGCGTATGGGATCGTCTCCGTCGCGCCATTCGGGATTAAAACGCCGGCATGTGCCGGGCAGTATGCCGAGGCACGTGGTATCGTTCTCTTCGCTGTGTTCGAGAAGGATCTGACAGCCGAGGCAGATGCCGAGCAGAGGCTTGCGCATGGCGACGATGTCGCGCAGCACCTTGTCCATGCCGGTGGACAACAGCTGATGCATGGCCTGACCGGCCGCGCCCACACCGGGAAAAATAACGCCTTCCGCGGCGAGCAGCGCTGACGGATCGGCAGTGATTTCAGCAGGGATATCCAGAGCCCGCAGCGCCCGCAGCACGCTGGTCTGATTTCCCGCCTTGTAGTCGAGAATGGCAAGCATCGAAGTGACCTGTCTGTGAAAAGGATACGTTCCCGCAAGGGAGAACTAGAAACTTATGCCGGTCCGTGTCCGACCGTACATATGGGACGGGCCGCTGCCCGTCCTGAACACCGTGGACATTTCGCCGTCCACCCTGATGCTGTCGAGACTGTCTTCCTGAAGGCATCCCGTCAGACAGACCGCCAGAAGCACCATAAGGACAAACGGAGCAAGGAACGTTTTCATGGGCGTCCTCCTGAAGGCATCATAACCAAGACGTAAAACAGCGCAAGTCCCTTTCCCCGGTGCGGACAAAAAAGGCAATACTCATATAATATTGCGATTTTAATTGATAAATAAGTATTTTTCAAAGAAAGGAAACGCATGACTTGACAGTTGTCCGCCGCGGGTGCAAACATTCGATTTACAATAATGAAAAACTTGCCTTTCAGGCAGGTGTGGAACAGGAGAATTTCCCGCCATGAAGAAGTCCCTCAACGTTGCTGTATGCGGCGCAACCGGCGCCGTCGGCCGCGAAATGCTGAAAACCCTTGCCGATCGTCACTTTCCCTGCGCCTCCATCACCGCCCTGGCCTCTTCCCGCTCCGCCGGAACCCGCGTTCCCTTCGGAGACGACGAGATTACGGTCAAGGAGCTGACGAAGGACTCCTTCAAGGGCATTGATCTGGCCATCTTTTCCGCCGGCGGCAGTGTCTCCACAGAGTTTGCCCCTCATGCCGTGGCTTCCGGCTGCGTGGTGGTGGACAACTCCAGCGCCTGGCGCATGGACGATCGCTGCCCCCTCGTCATCCCCGAAGTAAACCCCGACGATCTGGAAAAGCACAACGGCATCATCGCCAACCCCAACTGCTCCACCATTCAGATGCTGGTGGCTCTCAAGCCTCTGCATGACGTCGCAAAAATCAAGCGCATCGTCGTGACCACCATGCAGGCCGTGAGCGGCACGGGAAAGAAAGGCATCGATGAACTGGAAACGCAGGTCCGCCGTCTCTTCAACATGCAGGACATCGAACCCAAGGCCTATCCCCATCAGATTGCCTTCAACTGTCTGCCGCACATCGACGTCTTCCAGGCCAACGACTATACCAAGGAAGAAATGAAGATGGTGAACGAGACGCATAAGATGCTTGATCCGAACATCCGCGTCACCGCCACCTGCGTGCGCGTTCCCGTGTTCTACGGACATTCCGAATCCGTGAACATCGAGACGGAAAAGAAGCTTACCGCCGCCGAAGCCCGCGTGATCCTTTCCCAGGCTCCCGGCGTGCAGGTCGTGGACAATCCCCGTGCCAATCTCTACCCCCTTGCCGTGGATGCCGCGGGCGAAGATGACGTCTTCGTCGGACGCATCCGCGAGGACGAAAGCTGCGACAATGCCCTGAATCTGTGGATCGTGGCCGACAACGTGCGCAAGGGCGCTGCCCTCAACGCCGTGCAGATTGCGGAAGAACTTCTCAAGCGCGATCTTGTTTCCGTGGTCAACCCCGGCATGTTCCTGTAGTAGTCCTCCCCACGACATAAAAAAGCCGTCGTTCTCCGAACAAGAACGACGGCTTTTTTTATGCAGACTTTCGATGCAGAACTGCAGACAGAACGGGATGCGAAGGCTGTCAGCCCCTCCGGACGGCGACGTGAAGACTCAACCTCCGGACTGCACAGCCTCGCACGATTGACGATCAGATCACCTTGTTCAGACTGTATTCCAGAATGCCTTCGGCTCCAAGCTCATGCAGACGGGGAATCAGATCACGCACCACATGGGTATCGACCACGGTTTCCAGAGAAACCCAGGCCGGGTCCCTCAGTGAGGCCACCGTGGGAGAGTTGAGCGCAGGCAGAAGGCCGAGAATGGCGTCAAGACGAGCCGTCGGAGCATTCATCTTGAGGCAGACGAAACTTTCCGCTCTCAGCGCACCCTGAAGCAGAAGATCAATCTGTTCAATCTTGTGGCGACGTTCAGGGTCGTTCCACACCTTGCGGTTCGCAATGAGCACGGTATTGCTGGCCATGACCTCATCGATGACGCGCAGACCGTGAGCACGGATGGTCGTTTCAGTTTCCGTCACCTCCACGATGGCGTCGGCCAGACCCTCCACGACCTTGGCTTCCGTGGCCCCCCAGGAGTAATTGATTTTGACGGGCACGCCCTGCTTCTCAAAATAACGGGTGCTGACGCCCACAAGTTCCGTGGAAATACGCTTGCCCTTCAGGTCGGCTGCGCACTGATAGGGAGAATCTCCGGCCACGGCGAGAACCCAGCGGGCCTTGCGGTTGGAAACCTTGGAATAGACCAGATCCGAGATCACCACGACGGGAGCATCACTGTCTTCCCTGCCGCCGTAGGATACGCCGCGCTCTTCCAGCCAGTCCTTGCCGGTCAGAGCCACGTCGAGGATGCCGTTCTGAATATATTCGGGAATCTCCTGAACACGGCAGAGTCTCGCGGTGAGTTCCGGATCATCGATATCCGGAAAATAGTTGCGGATGTGCTTATGGATCTTCCAGCCCGCCCTGTCGAAAAGAGCGATGGTGGCTTCTTCCAGAGAACCTTTGGGAATGCCGAGCTTGAGCTGCGCTTTCATGCTATTGAGCCTCTACTTCTTGTACACTTCGGCAGGATCGAAAATCTGCGGACAGCAGATGGACACTTCCGCGCTGTCGGGAGTGATCCGCCGGTAAAAACAGCTGCTTCTACCGGTATGGCAGGCGGCACCGCCTACCTGCTCGATTTCCAGAACCACGGCATCGGAATCACAGTCAAGGCGGATGGCCCTGACGATCTGAACGTTGCCGGAACTTTCTCCCTTGTGCCACAGTTTCTGACGACTGCGGCTCCAGTAGTGGGCTTCACCCGTGGACAGCGTAGCCTCCCAGGCCTCGCGGTTCATCCAGGCCAGCATGAGCACCTCGCCGGTGACGGCGTCCTGAGCAACGGCGGCAATCAGTCCTCCGGCCCTGGAAAAATCGGGAGTGAAGTCAGACGGAGCTTGGAACATGGAACGGTATCCTTTATGCGTTGAGCTTGAATGTCTTTATAGTCCGCCATGATGACGACAGTATGAAGATCCTATTTGGCGAAGCCCACGGCACGGCGCTCACGGATGACGGTGACACGGATCTGTCCGGGATAAGTAAGATTTTCCTCGATCTTGGCGGAAATATCCTTGCACAGCAGATAGGTGCTGTCATCATCCACGTTGTCGGAATTGACGATGACCCGCAGCTCGCGTCCGGCCTGGATGGCATAGGATTTGGCCACGCCTTCGAAGGAGTCGGCAATGTTCTCCAGATCCTCAAGGCGCTTGACGTAGTTCTCAAGCAGCTCCTTGCGCGCACCGGGACGGGCGCCGGACAGGGAATCCGCGGCCTGAACGAGCACGGCAAGCGCGGTTTCGGGATGCACGTCCTCATGATGGGCGGCGATGGCGTGGACGATGTCCTTGCCTTCACCGTATTTCTTGGCGATGTCTGCGCCTATGAGGGCATGAGAGCCTTCCACCTCGTGATCCACGGCCTTGCCGATATCATGGAGAAGGCCGGCACGCTTGGCGCGTTTGATGTCCATGCCGAGTTCCGCGGCCATCATGCCGCAGAGAGCCGAGACTTCAAGGGAATGCTGCAGGACGTTCTGAGTGAAGCTGGTGCGGTACTTGAGCTGTCCCAGCAGACGGATGATATCGGGATTGATGCCGTGCACACCGGCGTCGAAAGTCGCCTGCTCGCCCACTTCACGGATCTGCACTTCCAGTTCCTGCTCGCACTTGTGCACCACATCCTCGATACGGGCGGGATGAATGCGGCCGTCCTGAATAAGGCGCTCAAGAGCCATGCGCGCCACCTGACGGCGGATGGGACTGTAGGCGGAAAGAATGACGGTTTCCGGAGTGTCGTCGATGATGAGATCCACGCCCGTGGCAGCTTCCAGCGCCCGGATATTGCGCCCTTCACGACCGATGATGCGCCCCTTCATGTCCTCGCTCGGAAGCGTGACCGCCGTTACCGTCTGCTCGCCGACGTAATCGCCGGCGTAACGCTGAATGGCGCAGGCAAGAATTTCCTTGGCCTTTCTGTCGGCCGTTTCCCTGGCTTCCGTCTCGATGACGCGCATCATCTTGGCGGCCTCGTGCCTCGTGCGGGATTCGATTTCCTCGAAAAGACGGGTCTTGGCCTCTTCGGCCGTCAGGCCGGAAACTTCCTGCAGACGGCGTTCCTGCTCGTCCAGCTTGGCCTCCACCTGCGTTTCCTTATCGGCAAGCACGCGCTCCCGCTGGGTCTGTTCCTTCTCCTGGGCAAGGATGTCATGTTCCTTCTGCGTGATGCGCTCCATTTTCTCTTCCATGCGATCGCTGATATCCTGCAGCTTTTTCTCACGGTTCTTGAGCGCACGTTCCTGATCCTTGCATTCCATTTCGAAGGCATGCTTCTGGCTGAAGATCTCGTTCTGCCCCTGAAGCAGAATCTCTTTTTTCTGAGCCTGAGCCTCCTTGCGGGCCTCTTCCACAATGCGATGGGCCAGATCATTGGCCTCGCCGATACGCTTGCTGGTCACATGACGCTGTATGAAGACGCCGAGAAGAGCTCCGGCCACAAGACTGACCAGCGCAAAGGCGTAAACGAAAATATCATCCATGATAATACCTGTAATATGCTGACGGGCTTTGCCCGATAGGTCTTGAACGTACGGAGGGCACGACAAAATTCCGCGACCACGCCGCGTTCCCAAAAAATGTCAGGATATTCCGCCTTATTCGGCGGACAAGAGCACAGAGAAAGGAAAAAAAAGCCCGGGATGCCGTGAAA
>USNI01000004.1 GCA_900555975.1 uncultured Desulfovibrio sp.
TTGTAGTGGACCTTGGGAATCACAAGCGTATGCCCGGGATGAACGGGAGAAAGATCAAGAAATGCCAGAACGCTCTCATCCTCATAAACCTTTGCGCAGGGGATGTCCCCGCTTGCAATGAGGCAGAAAATACACTTTTCTTCAGACATACCAGTACAGACCTCCAGGGACCTCCCGTATTTTAAAGCGGGGGGATACCTTGCCATCCTAAGCGCAACTGATTAGAACATCAAGAGCTTTTATCCCGAGGCAAAAAATGTCAGACATTCAGGGACATTTCACCGAATTCCATGCGTCGTTCGTGCGTTTTCCCACCGCCTTCCGAAGGCAGAGAGCAGGACGAATCATTCCGGTTTTTCTTCCTTTTCTCGGCTGTCCGGGGCAGTGCGTCTACTGCGCGCAGGACAAGCAGACGGGACAGGACGCTTCCGCCGGAGCAGCCGCCGTTCTCGCCCGGGTCGACGCCCTGCTGTCGGTCATGTCGCCTTGTGCCCCCGGACAGCGCCGTGAACTGGCCTTCTACGGAGGCACGTTCACGGCCCTTCCCGCCCGTGAACGCCGTCTCTGTCTCGATTTTCTGTGCCGCATGCGCGGAGAAGGCCGCATCACGCATGCACGCTGTTCCACAAGACCCGATGCGCTCTCTCCCTCCGTATTGCAGGAACTTCTGCAGTACGGCGTGGATCTAGTGGAACTGGGGATACAGAGCTTCGACGACACGGCGCTCGCGCTTTCCCGCCGCGGCTACACCGGCCATGACGCCGCAGCCGGCTGCCGTGCTGTTCTCGAAGCCGGGCTGCAGCTCGGCATACAGCTTCTTCCCGGCATGCCCGGATGCCGTCCCGACGTCTTTCTCGAGGACGTGCGGAAAGCTCTTGCATCAGGACCTTCCTGTCTGCGCTTCTACCCCTGTCTCGTCCCGGAAGGAACCGTCCTCGCCCGCTGGTACAGGGAAGGCTCCTTCACGCCGTGGACCACGGAAGAGACCGTTCATGCGCTGGGATATGCGCTGCATCTGGCATGGCAGGCGGAGATTCCCGTCATAAGGCTGTCCGTGGCGCCGGAACCGGCCTTCGACGCCGCACTGCTGGCCGGTCCGAGGCATCCCGCGCTCGGAGCCGTCATTCAGGCGGAAGCTTTGCTCGTCTCAGCGGAGGAAGCCGTAAAACGTCTCGGGCGTGCACCGGAACGTCTTATTCTGCCCCGCGCCTGTCAGGGGTTCATGTACGGAGACAGGGGAGCTCTGAAAGAACGCTGGCTGCGGCTCGGTCTGGGGCCGGACCGCATCGTCTTCGACGAACACGCCAGCATGGCGGAGCTTTTCTGACCTCTCCCGAAGAAAAGACTCCTTCTCCGGAAAGATGTCCCGGGAAGCGCATAAATGCGTCATTTGTCCCTTCCGGGACTTGACGCTCCCCCCTTTTTACGTATGTTCCTTGACGACGGAAGCGTTCCTCCCGTTGAAATTCCTACTTGTGAGCGAGCTATGGGCAAGGATCTGATTATCGTGGAATCGCCGGCCAAGGTGAAGACCATCAAGAAATTTCTGGGAAACAAATACATGGTGCAGGCCAGCGTAGGTCACATACGAGATCTGCCCACCAGAGAAATCGGCGTGGATGAAGCCCATGACTTCGCACCTCACTATGAAATCATCAAGGGCAAGGAAAAGGTTGTCCGCGATCTGCAGGAGGCAGCCGCCAAGGCCGATACCGTCTATCTCGCGCCCGACCCCGACCGTGAAGGAGAGGCCATCGCCTGGCACATCGCCGAGGTCATCAAGAACAAGGCGAAGAACATCAAGCGCATCCAGTTCAACGAAATCACGGCCCGTGCCGTGAAGAACGCACTGGAGCATCCCCATGACATCAATCCCGATCTTTTCGACGCGCAGCAGGCCCGTCGCGTACTCGACCGCCTTGTGGGCTACAAGATATCTCCCCTGCTCTGGAAGACCGTCAAACGCGGCATTTCCGCCGGCCGTGTGCAGTCCGTGGCCCTGCGTCTCATCGTGGAGCGCGAAGAGGAACGCCTTGCCTTCGTCCCCGAAGAGTTCTGGACCTTCCGCGCCCTGCTCGCCGGAGCGACGCCTCCTCCCTTCAAAGCGGAACTTGCCCGGATAGAAACAGACTTTGCCAAAAAACTGAGGGAACTTTCCGGCGGCGACGAGGACAAAAAGGACAAAAGTTCCCGCAAGATTCTCATCGGCAGCAAGGCCGCCGCCGACGCCATGGAACAGGCCATGGCCGGACAGCCCTTCGTAGTGTCGCAGGTGGAGGAAAAGGAGCGTTCCCGCACGCCTCTGCCGCCCTTCACCACGTCCACGCTGCAGCAGACGGCCAACCAGCGCATAGGCTTCACCTCCAAGCGCACCATGGCCACGGCTCAGCGGCTCTATGAAGGCATCGAGCTTGGCGAACGGGGAACCACGGCGCTCATCACCTATATGCGTACCGACTCCGTGCGTATCGCCGAAGAGGCAAAGAAAAGCGCCGCGGAATATGTGGAACAGCGCTTCGGCAGCGACTACATGGCCCCCGGAGGCAAAGGACGCTCCTTCAAGGGCAAGACCTCGGCTCAGGATGCCCATGAAGCCATACGCCCCGTCGACATCACGCTGACGCCGCAGGACGTGAAGGATTTTCTCACCCCGGATCAGTACCGTCTGTACAATCTCATCTGGTGCCGCTTCGTTGCCTCACAGATGGCCGCCGCCACCTATCATGACACCTCCGTCACGCTCACCTGCGGACCGGGACAGTGGAAAGCCAGAGGGGAAAGACTCCTGTTCCCCGGGTTTCTGGCCGTCATGCCCCGTTCCGTCGAGGAGGAGGAAAGCGCATTGCCGGCTCTCCACGAGGGAGAAGTCGTGACGCTGCAGAAGCTGGAAAAGGAACAGAAATTCAAGCCTCGCTGGTCCGCGAACTGGAAGAACGGGGCATAGGCCGGCCCTCCACCTACGCCACCATCATTTCCACCATCGAGGACAGGGAATACGTTCGGCTGGAAGACAAGCACTTCGTGCCGACGGATCTCGGCAAGGTCGTCTGCTCCCAGCTCCGCGATCACTTTGCCAAGCTCATGGACGTGGGCTTCACGGCCGAGATGGAAAACAATCTCGACAAGGTGGCCGACGGCGAACTGGGCTGGGTGGATCTCATGAAGGATTTTTCCAGAGACTTCAATCCCACGCTGGAGGCGGCATCCAGGAACATGGCGCCCGTCAAGGGTGGACTCACCACGGATGTTCCCTGTCCGGAATGCGGGAAACCGCTCGTGGTGAAATTCGGCAAGAGCGGAGAATTTCTGGCATGCACGGGCTATCCCGAATGTCGTTACACCACCAACTTCACCCGCGACGAGAAAGGCAGGATCATCCCGCAGGAACGCCCGAAGGAAGAACATAAGAAGGTGGGGACCTGTCCCAAGTGCGGAGCCGACGTCATTCTCAAGCAGTCGCGCACGGGCAGCCGTTTCCTGAGCTGCTCCAGATATCCCGAATGCGACTACGCCGCGCCCTTCTCCACGGGCGTGACCTGTCCCAAGTGCGGCAAGGGCACGCTGGTGGAAAAAAGTTCCCGCAAGGGAAAGCTCTTCTACTCCTGCGACCAGTATCCGCAGTGCGACTATGCGGTATGGGACTGGCCCGTGGCTGAAACCTGTCCGGAATGTCAGTCACCCATTCTGGTCATAAAGACCACCCGCGCACGGGGACGGCATCTGGCCTGCCCCAACCCTAAATGCAGATACACAAGGGAACTGGACGAAGCCTAGCGCTCCGCTTTCCGCATATGACAAGGCCCGTCATGGACGGGCCTTTTTTACAGTCGATGGACGAGAACGGGAAACCCTGCCTTTTTCCGGTTATTCCGCCGGAAAAGGACATGGACAAATTTCCGCAACCGTCTACTCTGGACAAAGACCGTGTGCTGCGAAAACGGCGAGATCTCACGCCGTCTTCGCCCCGCGTCACGAAAGCCCCATCCACGGAGTTGCCGCCATGCTAACCCGTCCCCTTTACTGCGCCACCGTTTCCCAGAGCCTCAATCCCATGGCCATGCGGGGCATGGTGACAAGCCCGAACCATCTGGCCACGCAGGCCGGTGTGGACATTCTCCGACGCGGCGGCAATGCCGTGGATGCCGCCATCGCGGCCGCCGTCACGCTGGCCGTGGTGTATCCCCATATGTGCACGCCCGGAGGCGACAACTTCTGGCTCATCTACGACGCCCCGGCAGGCGAACTGAAAGGGCTGAACGCCAGCGGCAGAGCCGGTTCCGGAGCGACGCCGGAATATTACGTCTCGCGGGGGATGACGGCCATTCCTCCGCGGGGATATTCCGCCGCCAATACCGTACCGGGCGCCGTTTCCGGATGGGGAGAAGCCTATGCCTTCAGCCGGTCGGCCCTGAAGACTCCCCTGTCCTGGAGCGAACTTCTCGCGCCGGCCATCGCCTATGCGGAAAACGGCTTTCCCGCAAGCGCCTCCCTTGCACGCTGGAGCGCCATCAATGCCGGAACGGCTGACGGCGAACAGCGCAATCTCCAGCGCTTTCCGGAATTTGCCCGCATCTTCATGAAACACGGCGCCCCTCTCGCCGCGGGCGACATTCTGCGACAGACGGATCTTGCCGCAACGCTCAAGACATTGGCGGAACAGGGCGCCGACGCCTTTTACAGAGGCTCCGTGGCAAAGGCGATGGCCGCAGAACTGGAACAAAACGGTGCACTGCTCACGTTCGACGACTTTGCCGCACACCATGCCGAATGGGTACGTCCCATCCGCGTGAACTACCGGGACTGCGAGGCCTGCAATCTTCCCCCGAACACACAGGGCATGGCCTCTCTGGAAATCCTCAACATTCTCGAAAGATTCGACATCAGAGCCATGGGAGAGGGAAGCGCCGACTATTATCATGTCCTCATCGAGGCCACCAAGGAAGCCTTTCTCGACCGTGACCGCTATCTGTCCGACCCGGACTTCGTTTCCATTCCTCTCGACGATCTTCTTTCCGAAAGACACGGCCGCGCACAGGCCGCGCGCATCCGCATGGATGCCGCCGCCGTTCATCCGTCCCTTCTCGACCCGAAGGGAGACACCGTCTGGCTCGGCACGGTGGATGAAAACGGAAACGCGGTCTCCCTCATACAGAGCATCTATCACGACTTCGGTTCCGGCATCATTCCGTCAGGAACGGGCGTCATTCTTCAGAACAGAGGCTGCTTCTTCTCCCTCGATCCGGAACATGTGAACTGTCTGCAGCCCGGAAAACGCACCATGCACACGCTCAATCCGGCCATGCTGCTCAGGGACGGACGGCCGTTTCTCGTCTACGGAACCATGGGCGGCGAAGGACAGCCGCAGACACAGGCCGCCATCGTCACCCGCATGGTGGACTTCGGGCTGCCCCCGCAGGAGGCCGTGACCGCCCCCCGCTGGCTCTACGGCCGCACCTGGGGAGCTGCGGTCAACGACGTCAAGATGGAAGGGCGTATTCCCGTCTCCGTGTGCGAGGAACTTGCCCGCAGAGGACACGCCGTCAAACGGGTACAGGCCTATACCGACGTCATGGGACACGCAGGAGCCATACGCATCGATCCGGAAAGCGGCATCCTTCAGGGTGCCTCCGATCCACGCGGGGACGGCCTGGCCGCAGGATACTGATTACAGGCTCACGCCCCCTTCGGAAGCCGAATCGGGAGAACGTTTCGGCTTCAGGCCCTCCACGGCGTCGCCAAGCTCACGCATGGCCTCCCCCATCTGACGGCCGAGACTCTCGCCGAGCGCAGCGGCACCGTCGCGGGCGTCATCCCACGCCTTGGCCACGCGCTCTCCCGTCGTCCGCTGCTCCAGCACGTCCAGCGTCAGAGGACCGAGACTCTTCAGCTGCGCTCCGAGTTCATGCAGGCGCTCCCTCGTCACTCTTCCGTCGACAAAGGCCTGCCGCAGAAGCGGCAGCACCTGCTCCCGATAGACGGAGGAAGAATACGCCTCCCGCAGGGCCAGAAGACCACCGTATTCCGCGGGACTGATCTCGTCCTTCTCCAGCGACGAATGTTCCCCATAAAGACCGGCGGCCAGAAACACACATGCGGCCGCAAGCACGACGATAATCACATTCTTTCCCATGTCCGTCTCCTTCACCGACCATGCCGTCGGTCCCGTCAGTGACGCTGCTCCGCCGCTACCGGATGCGGTACGGCAGCATGCCCCCGTAACAGATGCCGTCCGGCCGCACATGGACCATGACGGGATACACTTCCACCCCTGCCTCAACGGCCTCCCGCAAGGCGTCGGCATACGCCGGATCCACGTAGTCGGCCGCCCCGAAACAGTGTCCGTCCGGCCTTTGTATCATGTACAGCATGGCCGCCCGGCAGCCCCCGGCCTTCAGGCGCATGAGCGTATGCAGATGCTTCGTGCCACGTGAAGTCACCGCATCGGGAAAAGCCGCCACACCATCCTCCACCAGCGTCACATTCTTGCACTCCACCCAGAGATCTGGCAGCCCCGGGCCGGTCAGAAGACCGTCCAGACGACTCTCCCCGTTCACGGCTTCCCGCTTCAGAACGTCATACCCCTTCGTCCAGTCAAGAACGCCGGCATGAAACATGGACTCAAGAAGACGGTTCGGCACGGAGGTATTCACCCCGGCCCAGAAAAAACCGTCTCCCCGGGGCAGACCCACGGCTTCCACGGTCCATTTCAGGCGACGTGCGGGATTCGTCGCCGGAGACAGAAGCACGGGACGTCCCCGACGCAGCAGACCGAGCATGGTGCCGGTATTGTTGGTGTGCGCCGTAACTTCCTGCCCGTCCATATCGACGGTCACGAAAAAACGCTTTTCCCTGCGGATGAACAGGCCGACGCGACAGCCTTCCGGATACTTCAGCAGCAGTTTTTCCACAATGATTCCTCTTTGTTCCGCATCACAAGAAGCATCCGTCATCCCGTCCGGCGAAACACGGGCCTTCCATGCATGGACAAAAAGCCCCGTACCTCCGGCAGATACGGCCATTCTCAGAGCAAACATCAATTTACAGGCAACCTTGAACTTGATAGACTTTGTTATGACCGTCAGGCCTTTTATCGCTCATATCAACCAGGAAGCGCAACCATGAACTTTGCCGAGAGAATGAAAAAGATCAAGCCCTCCGCCACCCTTGCCATCAATGCCAAAGCCCTCGATCTGAAGGCCCGCGGCATAGCCGTCACCAGTCTGGCCGTGGGCGAACCCGATGCTCCCACCCCGCTTCATATCTGCGAGGCAGCCAAGAAGGCCATCGACGAAAACTTTACCAAATATACTCCCGTCAACGGCATCATGGATGCCCGCATGGCCGTCTGTCATTACTTCGAACGCCAGTACCATGTCACCGCAAAACCGGAGAACGTCATTCTCACCACCGGCGGCAAGCAGTCTCTTGCCAACACCCTCTTCGTCATGCTCAACGACGGCGACGATGTGCTGCTTCCCTGCCCGTACTGGACCAGCTATCCCGATCTCATCCGCCTGGCCGGAGGCAATCCCGTTCTGGTGAAGTCGGATTCATCCCGCGGCTTCCGCATCAGTGCCGCCGATCTGGAAAAGGCCGTCACGCCCGCAACGAAGATGATGATTCTCAACTCTCCGTCCAATCCTACGGGTGTCGCCTACACGCAGGAAGAAATCGACGCGCTCGTCGAATGGTGCTTTGCGCACGACATCTTCGTGCTGTCCGACGAAATCTACGATCAGCTCGTCTATGACGGCGCGCCCGTCAGCGCCTCGCACTGGTGGGAAAAATTTCCTGACAGAATCGCCATTCTCAACGGTCTCTCCAAGGCGTTCTCCATGCCCGGCTGGAGAGTCGGCTACACGCTGGGGCATGAGGATCTCATCAAGCAGTGCTCCAAGCTGCAGGGGCAGATGACGTCCCATATGTGCTCCATCGCCCAGAAGGCCGCCGTGGCGGCTCTGGACGGCTCCTATGACTGCGTGGAGGAAATGCGCCTTTCCTTCCTCCGTCGCCGCGACATGGCCATGGCGGAAATCTCCACCTGGCCCGGCGTTGTCTGCCAGCGTCCCGGAGGCGCCTTCTATCTCTTCCCCGACGTCAGCGCCCTGTTCACGCCCGACATGCCCAACGGCGAGGCCGTCTGCGCCCGTCTTCTGGAAAAGGCCCGCGTGGCCTGCGTTCCCGGCGAGGCCTTCGGCGATCCGAACTGCATCCGCCTTTCCTACGCCGTATCCGATGACGTTCTCATGGATGCACTGCATCGCATAAAGGAAGCTCTTTACAATTAACCCCTTTTCGGATGGTATGCTTATGACTCAGGCGAAACTTGATTGGGCCCATGCATGGCTTGGAGGCGTTACCGACCGGCCTTCCGACGACTCCCGCTTCATCGAAAAACTGAAGCAGCAGCTGCCGGTTCTGCCTTTTCTTGCGCTTCCCTTCGCGGAAGATCTCATCCATCAGCTTGAAATCCATGAAGAGTTTTTGAGAAGCTTCAAGCATATGCTGCTGCTCGGCATCGGCGGTTCCGCGCTCGGCCCCCGTGCGCTCCAGCGCGCCTTCGCTCCCGGGCAGGATCGGCCCAACTACGACGGCCCCTGTCTCTGGATCGCCGACAACGTCTACCCCGAATGGCTTCAGGAGCACCTGGACAAGCTGGTGCCCGAGGACACTCTGGTCGTCGTCGTCAGCAAGTCCGGCGGCACCATTGAAACCATTGCCCAGTATCTCATCGTTCTGCCCTGGCTGCAGACGAAGCTCCCCGGGACATGGCAGGAGCATCTCTTCGTCGTCACCGATGCCAACAAGGGTTTCCTGCGCGATGAAGTGGACAAGTACGCCCTGCGCTCCCTGCCCGTACCCGACAATCTCGGCGGCCGCTACTCCGTGCTTTCCGCCGTGGGCATGGTCCCCGCGGTCTTCCTCGGCATGGACTGGAAAGGCCTCATTCAGGGCGCCATCTCCGTAGGCCGTCCGCTGGCGGAAAATCCGGATATGCTGCTCGATCATCCTGCATGGAAGCTCGCACGCTGGGCCCATCAGATGTCCGAAGCCGGCAAGAGTCAGGTCATCTACTTCTGCTACATCCCCGCATGGTCCACCTTCGGCCCCTGGTTCTGCCAGCTCTGGGCCGAGAGTCTCGGCAAGGACGGCAAGGGCACCATGCCCATTCCCGCCACCGGCGTGACCGACCAGCACTCCCTGCTCCAGATGTTCCTCGACGGTCCCAAGGACAAGATCTGCCTTTTCGTGAGCACCCCGGCCGACAGAAAGCTTCTGCCCATGCCCACGAAGCTGCCTGAACAGTGGCAGTACCTGAAGGGACACAGCTTCGGAGACATTCTCGATGCCGAAACCCTGGCCACCCGCGCCACGCTGGCTCAGAAGGACGTTCCCGTCGTCCATCTCGACATGCCCGACGACAGCGCCTTTTCCGCAGGCAAGATGATGATGCTTCTCGAAGCCGCCACCATCTTCACCGGCTGGCTCATGGGCATCAATCCCGTGGATCAGCCCGCCGTGGAAAACTCGCCCGCGCCCGTCTGGGCATGCCCGGCTCCGAGGAGGACGCCGCAAGACTGGCTCTGTTCACCGCCATTCCTTCGGAATCCATGGATTTCTAGACGGATATCCGAAACAGGTCCATACGCGCCCGTCCGCCTTCCGCCGATGTCGTGCTGGAAAGGCTCCCGCCTGGACGGTCAAAGCGCACCCGCCTCATGAAAGCGAAGGGGGAGGAAGATGCCTCCCCCTTCGCTCCCTTCTCCCTGAGCCTCAGCCGCGAAGCTGACGCCACAGTCATTTTCCCAAAGGTATCCTCATGGATGACGCAGGTCGGAACAACGCGGAAAACAAGCTGCCGTTCAATCTGGCAAAATTTTTCTCCTACATATCGCTGGTGCTGATTCTCATCTCCAGCGTCATCCTCACGCTCTTCATCGGCAGCACCATGAACCGTTCCATGCTGGAGAGTCAGGAGGAATATGCCCTGCTTCTCGCGGACAACATCAACCGCCAGATCTTCCGCAAATTCACGCTTCCCGTCACCTATGCCTCAGGAAGAGTCGCACTTTCCAATCCGGCTCAGTACAAGCTGCTCGATGAAGTCATCCAGTCCCAGCTGCACGGACTGCAGCTCGAAAGCGTACGGATGTTCGACGATCACTATACCGTGCTTTATTCCACGGATCCAAGAGAAGTCCGACGTACCGACCTGTACACGGCCGGCATTCCGCTGGTTTTTGAGGGAAAGCCCCATCACTTCGACGTGCTCTCCTCCATTCCCTATGTTCAGGCTCTGATTACGCCCAATCTGGAAAACGGAACCTTTCTGCTGCGCACCATATTCCCCCTGACCGTGGACACCGACTTTCAGGGACTGCGTCTGCACGGCCAGCCCGTGCCTGTGCTGGGCGTTCTGGAAATCGTCCAGGACATGACGCCGCAATATCGCGGGACCATACGTTCCCAGTGGCTCATCATCGCCGGTTTCTTCATCTCCACCCTGATCCTCTTTCTTCTGCTGCACTTCGTGGCGCGCAAGGCGGAGTATACGCTGAGCCGCCGCATGGCCAGAAACCGTCAGCTTGAAGCCCAGCTGCATCAGGCGGAAAAACTGGCCAGCATGGGCCGCATGGTGGCCTCCATCGCTCATGAAATCCGCAATCCTCTGGGCATCATCCGTTCCAGCTCCGAATTTCTTATCCGCCGCCACAAAACGGAAGACGCCACAACCCAGGCCATGCTTTCCGCCATCTACGACGAATCCTGCCGCCTCGGCATCACGGTCAACGACTTTCTGGATTACGCCCGTCCCCGTCAGCCGAGACAGGATATTGTAAACATTCAGGATATCATCAACAAGGCCATGGCCTTCCTCGGCGGCGAGTTCCAGAGACTCGGCGTGGAGGTGCACACGAATCTCGCCCCGGACATCACCGTTTCCGGCGACGCCGACCTGCTTTATCGTGCCTTCTACAACATTCTGGCCAACGCGCAGCAGGCCATGAACGGACCGGGAGAAATATTCATAGAAAGCTCCCTGCCTGAAGAAGGCCGGACCGTGCTTTCCTTCCGGGATACAGGTCCGGGATTCAGTGAAGACGCGCTCGCCAAGGCCATGGACCCCTTCTTTACGACCAAGGACAACGGTACCGGGCTGGGATTGCCCATCGTGCAGGCCATCATTGACTCTCACGGCGGCAGCATGAAACTTTCCAATGCCCCCCAGGGCGGCGCGCTCATCACCATCAGTCTGCCCACACAGAAGCCCGCAACAGATCAAGGATCCGAATCATGAGTGACATATCCCATATTCTCGTCATCGACGACGAAAAAAACTATCTCATCGTCATGGAAGCGCTGCTCAAGGACGCCGGTTATGAGGTCACGGCCCTCAATGATCCTGAAATGGCCCTGCATTTTCTGGATGAATCGGAAGTGGACGTCGTCATTACCGACATGAAAATGCCGAAGCTTACCGGCAAGGAGGTTCTGCAGCGCATCAAGAAGTCCTGGCCCGATCTGCCGGTGCTCATCATGACGGCCTTCGGCAGCATCGAAAGCGCCGTGGAAGCCATGCGTTACGGAGCCTTCGACTACATCACAAAACCCTTTGCCAATGATGAACTGCTGCTTTCCGTGCACAATGCCGTGGAACTGTCCAAGGCCCACCGTCAGTACAAACTGCTGCAGGAATCTCTGGAAGAGCGGTATCGCACCCACCACATCATAGGCAAATCCAAGGCCATACGGAACACGCTCTCCATCGTGGACCGGGTGGCCATCAGCCGCTCCACCGTTCTCATCACCGGCGAGTCAGGAACGGGCAAGGAACTCGTGGCCAGGGCCATACACTTCAGCTCCCCACGGAAGGAAGGTCCCTTCGTCTCCGTCAACTGCATGGCCTTTAATTCCGGCGTGCTGGAAAGCGAGCTCTTCGGTCATGAAAAGGGTTCCTTCACCGGTGCCGTGGCCACGCGCCGGGGACGGTTCGAACAGGCCGATCACGGCACGCTGTTTCTTGACGAAGTCGGCGAACTCAGCATGGATCTTCAGGTCAAGCTGCTCCGCGTGCTTCAGGAGCGCGTCTTTGAGCGCGTCGGCGGGACAGAACCCATAAGCGTGGACATCCGGGTCGTGGCCGCAACCAATCGCGACCTTTCCAAAATGGTGGAGGAAGGTACCTTTCGAGAAGACCTCTTCTACCGCCTCAACGTCGTGCAGATACACATTCCGCCGCTCAGGGAGCGCAGAGAGGACATTCCTCTGCTCATCGCCCACTTCACGGAGAAAATAGCCGAAGACAACGGCATTCCTGCAAAAAGCTTCAGTCCCGAAGCCCAGAACTATCTGACGGGCTATGAATGGCCGGGAAACATCCGTCAGCTGCAGAACGTTCTTGAGGGATGCATGGTCATGGTTCCCGGTCCCGTCATCGGCGTCGACGATCTGCCCCCGGAAATACGCGGTGAAGAATCACAGTTCAAGAGTGCCGTGGACCTTCTGCCCGTGGAACTCAATCTTGCCGACACTCTGGACAAGATCGAAGCCGCTCTCATCAAGCGGGCGCTTGTCCGTGCCGATTTCGTGCAGGCGCATGCTGCGGAGCTTCTCGGCATTTCCCGCAGCCTCATGCAGTACAAGCTGAAGAAATACAACATCACCGGGCATTAATGCGGGCAGGCGGCTCATCCGTCCGGGCCTGCCTTGCGGCATGCTGTCTTTGAGGGGAGACCGAAAGGCCTCCCCTTTTTGCTGCCGGCCTCGAAGACTGACAAGCGCCGTCGGGAAAGGAGGCTTTGTTCTGCGCAGACGGCATGATCACTCGTCAGGCCTTTTTTCCATTTTCGTTCTCTACGAAGCAGAAAAAACAATGAATTCAGGTTATTATTTTGTGACGACACTTTTGGAGCCTGCTTGCATTGATGACTGTTTCACGTGAAACAGTGGCTCGACATGGGTAAATGTTTCACGTGAAACGCTCTTGCTTTTCCCTACCCCTGCGTTTATGAAAGAAGGGACATCGGCAAAGGAGCTTTAATTTTGGCCAGAATCATTGCTGTCGCCAACCAGAAAGGCGGCGTTGGAAAAACCACCACGTCAGTCAATCTCTCCGCCTCTCTGGCGATCATGGAAAATCGTGTCCTGCTTGTGGACTGCGATCCGCAGGCAAATTCCACCAGCTCTCTGGGATTCGATCAGCAGAATCTTCCGCGAAACCTCTATACCGCGCTCTGCGGCACGTCCACGCTGGAAGAAACGCTGCTGCCTACAGCTACGCCCTATCTCTCCCTGCTTCCTTCTTCCACTGATCTGGTAGGCATAGAAATCGAGCTGGTGGATAAAATGGCACGGGAGTTTTATCTGGCCGATCTGCTCGGTCATGTCGCTGACCAGTACGATTATATCATCATCGACTGCCCCCCTTCGCTGGGACTCATCACCATCAACACCCTGTGCGCAGCACACGAAATCCTCATTCCCCTGCAATGCGAATTCTTTGCGCTGGAAGGCATCGTCAAGCTGCTTCATACCTATGAACAGGTTCGCAAGCGTCTGAACAGAGAACTGCAGATTCTCGGTGTTCTGCTCACGATGTATGATTCCCGCAACAAGCTGGCACGGCAGGTCAAGGCTGAGGCGGAACGCTGCTTTCCCAAGCATATGTTCAAAACCGTCATTCCCAGAAACGTCCGCCTTTCAGAAGCCCCCAGCCACGGAAAGTCCATTCTGCACTACGACATCAAATCCAAAGGCGCGGAAGCCTATCTGGAACTGGCCCGTGAAGTCGTTCATAAGACGGCCCAGCCCTGATCCTGTTGATCGGAACAGCATCACTCCATCGTTTCCCGGACATAGCGTTCTGCCCTTTCAACAAAGAACCTTTTCCTTTACGTCCATGTCCACAGCAAGAGCCGTCAGGCTCGGGAGGCCCCATGAACATTCCTGAACGCGGACTCGGCCGAGGCCTCAGTTCCCTGCTCAGTTCCGCTTCGGAAAGCGGCAATGAAGAAACCAGAAAACTTGCACTGACACAGCTCGTGCCCGGCAAGCATCAGCCCAGAAAGATCTTTGAAAACACCGCTCTTGAAGAACTGGCGGTATCCATAAAAAATCAGGGCGTCATACAGCCTCTTCTGGTTCGCCTGCTTCCCGGCATGCCTCAGCGCTATGAGATCGTGGCCGGTGAACGACGCTGGCGCGCCGCACGCATGGCAGGATTGACGGAAGTGCCCGTCATCGTAACGGAGTATACCGACAAGGAAGCCATGACCGTCGCTCTGGTGGAAAATCTTCAAAGAGAAGATCTCAATCCTCTGGAAGAAGCCGAAGCTCTTCAGGCACTGAGGGAAGCCTATGCTCTCAGTCAGGAAGAACTGGCAGAACAGCTCGGTAAAAGTCGCTCCACCGTGGCCAATGCCCTGCGCCTGCTTCAGCTTTCCCCTTCCATGCAGGATGGTCTGGCCAAGGGAGACATCAGTGCCGGCCATGCCCGCGCTCTTCTTGCCGTGAGCGACGGAACGCTGAGAGCCGGCCTCTATGCCGCCATTTTAGAGCATCATCTCTCCGTACGCGAGGCCGAAGCCGCGGCAGACACCTGCAAGCGTACCGGCAGACTCCCGGAAAAACTCCTTCCCGGAGAACACAACGCCTCCGCTCCGCGCCCGGCCCGGGGCCCGAAACCTCAGATCATCAAGGACCTGCAGGCTCTTCTGCGGCAGAACAGCGGAACCCGTGCCACCATCAGCGGTGATGAACAAAAGGGACGCGTTCAGATTCCCTATGCAAGTCCCGAGGAATTGAAACATATTCTCGAGCTGCTCGGCCTGCATCGGGAACAGTAACCCCCTGAACGGATGCTGAAAAGCAGGCGCCGATCTTGCGATCGACGCCTGCTTCTTTATCTGCGGAGCCTGCTCGAAAAAACTGTGTCCACACGAGGGCTTGAACGGCGTCGCCACGCTCGTGGCGGAGTCATGACGGATGCCCCTTAGCCATGTCGCTTCAGGTGGCCGACAACGCTTGCCTGTCTCATCGGGATCCTTTTTGCCATGCGCCTTTCAGGTAGAAGACACTTCCACAGAGGGCCGGAAAAAGTGGAGAAAGAGCCTGTCCGACGTACCATCCCGCATACCCCATGCCGAACGTTTCTGCGAACAGAAAGGACAGCAGCAGTCTGACCAGCAATGCATCGAGGACGGCGTTGAAAAATGCAAAGGCGGAATGCCCCGTGCCTATGGCAAAGGAGTCGAATACGTACATGGTGATGTAGAAGAGGCTGTTCAGCGAGCAGCACCAGCGAAGGTACTGTACGCCGATATCGGCGGCTGAAGACGCGGAGGTCAGAAAGAACGACATGATCGGCTCCGCCGCCGCTTGCACGGGCAGCACAAAAGCCGTGGTCACGACAACGTTGAGCTTCAGCGCCGTTCGGACGATGTTCCGTACCCTTTCCGTGTTGCCGACGGCAAGGTTCTGGGCGGTCATGACCGTGACGGCCTGCCCTATTCCCCAGCACGGCATGCCGGCCAGCGTATTGATCTTCAGACCTATGCCCGTTGCCGCCGCCACGGCTGTACCGTAGTCGTTCAGCATGGCGGTCATGATGAGAAAGGAAACATTGATCACCGTTGTCTGCGCCGAGACAGGCATCCCCGTGCGCAGCATGGCGATGGCGACTTCCTTCAGATGGCTGAGGGGGGCTGAACAGGTCGGCAGAAGTTTTCCGGTTTTCAGCAGAAGCAGGGAAACGACGAACGCCCCGGCCTGCGCCAGAACCGTTGCCTCTGCGGCCCCTGTCGTTGATCTGCCGAGAAGCCCCACAAAGACAAGATCCAGAACGATGTTGAATATGGCCGAAAAGAATACCAGAAGAAGCGGCAGCACGGCATTCCCCAAGGCACGCAGCACGGCGCATACCGTATGAAGGCCGAAGACGAAAACGGTGCCTGCACAGAGAATGCGCGTGTATTCCAGCGTGGCCGCATGGATGGCTGCAGGAACGCCGAGCAGGGAAACGGCTGATTCACTGAAAGCCAGTCCGACGGCGGTGACGGCGGCGGAAAGCAGAACTGTGAGGCCGCACAGCACCGCGATGGCTCTTTGTTGCGCCGTCTTGTCTCCGCAGGCGGCACAGGAGCCGATCAGTACCGCTCCGCCGCTTCCGAAGCCCATGCAGAAGGAAGCGATAAGAAAGGCCAGCGTACTGCCGTTGCTGACGGCTGCAACGCCCTCCTCACCTGCAAATCGGCTGACAATAAGCATGTCCGCCGCGCCATAGCCTGTTTGAAGAACATAGGTCAGCATCAGAGGAAAAGCGAAGCGGAACATCTGCCCCGCCATGGGGCCTTTTGTCATGTCGTATTGTATGCTCATGTTTTCTGCCCGTAAAAAAGGAAGGCCCGCAGCGCGGCCTTCCGTGAAGGTTTTTCACTCGGAAAAACAACGGCCGCGTGATGAGACGCGGCCGACAGGCAGAAACAGGTTTCTTTGGCGGTGCTGTGATGCCATGCCGATGGCCGCATGACACGTCGGTACCGCGGGGAAACGTCGTATTCGATGATGAAAAGCCGTCAGGCTTTCTTCTGCTCCGGTCAGCGCCTCATCGTGGAGAAGCCGGAGCGGCAACAAGGCCCAGTTTCATATATCCGCCTTTATGGATAACTGTTTGCCCCGACTCGTGTCTGGGCGGCACGGAAAGCCGGAAATTCTCCTCAGATCCGCTTGCGGAGGATGGCCAGAAACAGCGCATCCTGTCCCGGAAAAACGGGGAGGAACATTCTTTCTTCCTCAAGGCGGCAGGCGTCTCCCTGTCTCTCAAGAAAGTGTGCCATCTGCCTTTCGTTTTCTTCTCTGTTCAGGGCGCAGGTCACATAGAAAAGAGCGCCGCCGGGAAGAAGTCTTGTCCAGGCATGGTCAAGAATCTCTCTCTGCGTTCGCACGGCTTCAGACAGTCTTTCGGGAGAAAGACGCAGCCGAAGCTCGGCGTTTCTTGCGAGCGTCCCTGTACCGCTGCATGGAACATCCAATAATATCAATGGGAAAGATTCATCGATCTCCTGTGCTGGACCACAATGCAGCCGCGGCCACGACAGGCCCAGACGCAGCAGAGAGGCCTTGAGCTCTTCCAGCCGGAAGGCGGCCGGTTCACTGGCCAGTTCCACCTTGATGCCCTTTTCCAGAAGGGCTGTGGTTTTGCCTCCCCGTCCGCAGCAGGCGTCCCACAGGGGCGCAGACGCAAGCTCGGGATGTTCGAGAATCCACGAGGCCAGATATTCTGTCACCAGCTGGGAGGAGGCTCCCTGACGGCTGAGATTCCCCTGCTTTTCAAACGATTCCAGAAGGCTCTGTTCTTTGCCTCTGCTTTCCTTGTCGCGGAGCACCCCCCAGGCGGAAAATCCGTACTGCCCCACGGCCGCATAGCCGCGGTCGGTCCAGTGTCCGACAAGCATTTCTCCCCAGGCTCTGGACATGTTCGCCCTCCAGCACGGAGCCGGATGCTCCAGCGTGTCTGCGGCAAATCGGCAGGCCTGCTCTGCTCCGTACTGTTCCGACCACATGCGGGTCAGCCACTCGGGAAGAGAGGCGGCTTCAGCTATCCCCTCCGCATCAAGGGCAGCGTTTTTCAGCTGTTCTTCCCGGTGACGCACGGTCTGAAGCAGCGCATCCTTTTCCCGGTCGACGGAGCGCAGAACGCCGTTGACGAGACCTCCTATGCCCTGCCCGAATCTGCGCCGGGCCAGGCTGACCAGCTCGCTTACCGTGGCCCGGGCAGGGATGCCGTCCATGAAGAGAATTTCACAGGTGCCAAGCCTGAGCATCATGCGGACCTGTGCCGACAGTGCATCCGGCTTCTTCAGCCGTCCGGCAAGCGCGGCGTCCAGCACTGCGTGCCGACGCAGCACTCCGTACACCAGCCCGGAAAGAAGCGCCGTATCCCGGCTGTCCAGCGTATGGGCTGAGGCGCAGCGCAAAAGCATCACCGGCAGGGGCGTGGCGTCTTCAGGATGACGGAAGAGCTGATGCAATAGTTCCAGCGCCCCTTTTCTGGCTCCGGAACCAGCTTGATTCTGAGACGTTTTTTTAATTTTTTCGACCATCGGGTTCGCGATTTTGTTTTTCGTGTCTTAGAATGGATTCTGGAGCATTTCCGCATTTTTCAGAAGAAAAATGCAGTGTATTTGTCCATATCTGCTTCGCGGCGGCCTGTTCATGCGCGGGGCTGGAAGGCACACGACCTTTTCCGCCATGCTCCCCGAGTCTTCCCCTCCTCCTGCTTTGCCCTACTCCGCCTTTCCGGTCAGCCTGCCGTAGGGTTCGGGCAGATCTCGCAGGCGTCCGTTGCGGAAGTCGGTTGCGCTCATGGTGGACTTGCCCGCCGGACGCAGCCGGGTGATCCGGTAGGCGCCCGAGCCGCAGGCGACCAGCAGTGCGTCGCCGTCCATGCCGACCAGCGTTCCCGGTTCGGCGTTCGCGTTCGCTTCCACAGGCTGGCCCGGTTCAAGGCGGAGCGGCACGGTCTCCCGGCCTTCGATGTTCAGCACGGTTCTGGCTCCGGGCGCGGGAGTGAGTCCGCGTATGATGTTGTGGATGGTGCGGGCATCCTTCGTCCAGTCGATGTATTCCTCGTCCACGGTGATCTTGGCGGCGTGAGTAACCAGATCCTCGTTCTGACGGACAAAGGCCGCTCTGCCTTCGGCGATCATGCCGAGCGCGCCGACCATGAGCTTCGCCCCGTGTTCGGCCAGCGTATCGAACAGCGTGCCGGCCGTATCGTCCGGTTCTATGCTCACGGCCTGCTGCAGAAGCATGGGACCGGAATCAAGTCCGGCTTCCATTTTCATGATGGTCACGCCGGAAATGGTGTCGCCGTTCATGACCGCCCGCTGGATGGGAGCCGCGCCCCGGTACTGAGGCAGGAGCGAGCCGTGCACGTTGTACGGACCCATGGTGGGAATGTCGAGAACACGCTGCGGCAGCAGCAGACCGTAGGCCGCCACCACGAGCACGTCGGGCTTGAGATCGGCCAGCGCCTGCACGTCGGCGTCGCCACGGAAGTTGCGCGGCTGATACACGGGCAGACCGAGTTCCAGCGCCAGTTCCTTGGTCGCGGAAGCCTTCAGCTTCTTTCCCCGTCCTGCGGGCCGGTCGGGCTGGGTGTAGACGGCCACGACCTCGCCGCCTTCCCAGGCGGCCACGGCTTTAAGAACTACCGCCGCAAAATCCGGCGTGCCCATGAATACGATGCGCAGTTTCGACATGACAGCTCCATTGGAGAAAAAGGCGGGCCTGCGCCCCCTTCTGATGGTGTGATATTCTCCCGTCACTCCGGAACGTCGGGATTCCAGATGCCGGTGTTTCCGACACTGTACGGACTATCGGTATCCGCGTCCAGCCTTCCTCAGAAATGCACGCTGCCACAGCAAAGCCTGACGGGGCAGACTTGCTGCCGGAAAATGTTCGCACATCGCGTCGGAACAGATCAAGGCCTTGTCTTCCTCGATGATGACGGATGATCCGTCACATATGGAAAAGGCCCGGGCAAAACCCGGGCCTTTTCAGTCTGATGGCTGCAATGATCCGACTATCTTCTGCCCTTTCTCATTTTTTTGTCATAGAGAGAGCGCTTGAGATAGCTGATGTGGTCGATGAACAGCTTGCCGTCGAGATGATCGGTTTCGTGCTGCATGCAGGCGCCGTAGTAGCCTTCGCCTTCGATATGAACGGGATTGCCGTCGAGATCAAGAGCGTCGAGGGCCACGCGGCGGGGACGCTTCACCTTGGCGCGAAGCTCGGGCACGGAAAGACAGCCTTCATTTTCCTCATGGCCTTTCGGATCGAGCACGGTGATCACGGGATTCACGAACACCTTGAATTCCTGAGGCAGGTCGGGGTCGTTCTTTTCCTGGGACACGTCAATGATCACCACGCGCTTGAGCACGCCGATCTGCGGCGCGGCAATGCCCACACCGCCCACGGTGGTGAGGGTGTCGAGCATATCCTTGGCAAGGGCGCGGATGTCGTCGTTGATCTCGGCCACAGGTTCGCTGACCTTAGCGAGAAGCGGATCGGGATACTGAAGAACGGGACGAAGCATGATTTACTCCGCGGAAGCGCTGGGGGCGGGAGCCGCCTTTTCACGCAGTCGAATGCCCAGTTCACGCAACTGCTTGTTGTCCACGGGGGACGGAGCTTCGGTAAGCAGGCAGGCGGCCTTCTGATTCTTGGGGAACGCGATGACGTCGCGGATGGACGCGGCACCGGTGAGCAGCATGGCCACGCGGTCGAGACCGAAGGCTATGCCGCCGTGAGGCGGAGTGCCGTAGTCCAGAGCCTGGATGAAATAGCCGAACTGCGCCTTGGCGGACTCTTCGGTGAAGCCGAGGCCTTCGAACATGCGGGTCTGGTCGGCGGGATTGTGGATACGGATGGAGCCGCCGCCGATTTCATTGCCGTTGAGCACCATGTCATAGGCGCGGGCCTTGGCGCGGGCGGGATCGGAAAGCATGATGTCGTAGCTTTCGTCCTGAGCGGCGGTGAAGGGATGATGGCAGGCCACCCAGCGATGTTCCTCCTCGCTGTATTCAAAGAGCGGGAAGTCCGTGACCCAGAGAAGGTTCCAGGTGTTTTCGGGGATGAGGCCGAGCTTGTTTCCGAGCTTCACGCGCAGACTGCCGAGAGCATTGTTCACAAGACCGGGCTCACCGGCCTGGAAGAACACGATGTCGCCGACTTCAAGGCCGCAGGCTTCGGTAAGACCGGCCCTTTCCGCGTCGGAAAGGAACTTGGCAATGGGCGACTGCCACTCGTTTTCGTGAATCTTGATCCAGGCAAGCCCCTGCGCGCCGAAGCCCTTGACGAAATCGGTGAGCTCGTCGATTTCCTTGCGGGTCATGGTGGCGCCGCCGGGCACGCGCAGAGCCTTCACCAGCTTGGCTCCGGCAAAGAGCTTGAAGGCGGAACCGTGCACGATGGCGGTCACGTCCTTGAGCTTGAGGTCGAAACGGGTGTCGGGCTTGTCGGATCCGTAGTCGCGCATGGCGATATCGTAGGGCATGCGGGGAAGCGGCAGTTCGATGTCCACGCCGAGCGCTTCCTTGAAGACACGGGCGATGAGGCCTTCGGCCATGTCCATGACCTGATCCTCGTTCACGAAGCTCATTTCAATGTCGACCTGCGTGAATTCAGGCTGACGGTCGGCACGCAGGTCTTCGTCGCGGAAGCAGCGGGCCACCTGATAGTAGCGGTCCACGCCGCTCATCATGAGCATCTGCTTGAACTGCTGAGGCGACTGGGGCAGCGCGTAGAATTCGCCAGGAGACATGCGGCTGGGCACGAGGAAGTCACGGGCGCCTTCGGGAGTGGACTTGGTGAGATAGGGGGTTTCGACTTCAAGGAAGTCGAGTTCGTTCAGGTAGTTGCGGCAGGCCTTCACGATATTGTGACGCACGCGCAGATTATGCGCCATGGAAGGACGGCGCAGGTCAAGATAGCGGTACTGCAGACGCACGGACTCGGAACAGTCGGTACGATCCTCCACAAGGAAGGGCGGCGTCTTGGCGGTATTGAGCAGCTTCCATTCCAGCACCACGACTTCGATCTCGCCGGTGTGCAGGTTGGGATTGGTCATGCCCTCGGGACGGGGACTGACGCGGCCCTTGA
>USNI01000005.1 GCA_900555975.1 uncultured Desulfovibrio sp.
CCGGCTTCCTGCCGCTGCAAAGACGTCGTGAGAATCAGCCGCCATCCGGCAGTTTCCACCGTCGTGTTCCCCCTCCCGGGCACATTGAACATTCCGTCGTTCCGCATTCCCCCCGCCCAGCATGCTCAAAATCGACGACCGGTGCCTCTTCTTATTCTTCATATCCAACTCCCTGTGAACAAAGCTCTTTTCCTCTGATTTCCGTGTCTGTTTTTTTTACTTGTAAAAAAAATAACAAGGCTTTATTCAAAGGGAACAGGCTGTTGGAACCAAAAGAAGTCCCCGCCTGCGTTTCCGTGTTTTCAGATCATGAAGAGCAGACCGGATCATCGACGAAAGATTGCGCTCATGAACTTTAACTTCCTCTTTTCCTGTCCGGAAAATCCGGCACAATACACTGAATTTACTGTTTTTCCATACCGTCCTCATTCTCCATTCGCGGGAAAACGATTTGTGAAGAACCAGTAATATGCCGTAATTATCTTGCATTTCCTCATCACTTGCTGGTAAACTGTCCCGCGATAGTTTCCTTTTGACGATACGAACCTTATTCTCTGGAGGTTTTCAACATGGCTCCCAATATTCTCATCATCGGCGGCGTCGCCCTCGGTCCGAAGGCTGCCGCCAGAGCCAAAAGGCTCATGCCCGACAGCAACATCACGATGATCGATCAGGGGACCTACATCTCCTACGGCGGCTGCGGCATTCCCTACTTCGTCGGCGGCGACGTACCTCAGATGAACGGTCTGCGCACCACCAATGCCGGCGTCGTGCGCGACGAAGCCTTCTTCAAGGAACTCAAGGGCGTCAACGCGATCTGCCACACGCGTGCCCTTTCCATCAACCGCAGGGAAAAGACCGTCACCGTGGAAAACACCCTGACCGGCGAAAAGAGCGACATGCCCTACGACAAGCTGGTCATCGCCACGGGCAGCAGCCCCCGCATTCCTCCCATTCCCGGCGCGGATCTGAAGAACGTCACCTCCGTCACCTGCCTTGAGGCCGCCAAGGCCATTCAGGAGCAGTGCGCCGCCCGCAAGATCAATCATGCCGTCATCATCGGCGCGGGATTCATCGGTCTGGAAATGGCCGTGGCTCTGGCCGACATGTGGGGCATCAAGGTGACCGTCATCGAAATGGTCGACCACATTCTGCCTGCGCAGCTGTGCTACAACTTCAGCCAGATGGCCAAGCACGATCTGGAGGAACTCGGCATCACCGTGCTCACCGGCGAAGCCGTGAAGGAGCTCAAGGGCAAGGACGGAGCCGTGTGCGAAGTCGTGACCAACAAGCGCACCATTGAAGCCGACGAAGTCATCTTCTCCATCGGCGTGACGCCGAACTCCAAGATCGCCTCCGATGCCGGCATTGCCTGCCATCCCCGCGGCGGCATTCTGGTGAACACGCACATGCAGACCTCCGACCCCGACATCTATGCCGGCGGCGACGTGGTGGTGCTCCGCAATCTCATTTCCGGCGATCTCACCTATCTGCCCCTCGGCTCCATGGCCAACAGACAGGGACGCGTCATCGGCACCAACATTGCCGGCGGTCAGGCCACCTTTGAAGGCGTGGTCGGCTCCTGGTGCGTGAAGCTGAACAAGATGTATGCCTCCGGTGCCGGTCTTACCCTGCATCAGGCCCGCATGGCCGGCTTCGACGCCATCGAAGTCAGCATGGAAGGTTCCGACAAGGCGCACTTCTATCCCGGACACACCAACACCAGCATCAACGTGGTCGTGGACAAGCAGACCCGTCGCGTTCTGGGCATTCAGGGCATGAGCACCGACGGTTCCGCCGTCAAGGCCCGTACCGACGCCGTGGCTGCCATGCTTCAGGTTTCCCGCCCCACGCTGAACGATCTTTCCAACCTTGAAGTCTGCTACGCGCCGCCCTTCGCCTCCGCCATGGACGTGATCAACGCCGCCGGCAACGTGGCCGACAACGTGGTAAGCGGCTATCATCACGCCATCACCCCCGACGAGTTCGTCGACCTGTGGGAAAAGCGCGATGAGAACAACTATCTCTTCGTGGACATCCGTCCCGCCAAGGCCGGAAAGCCCATTGAAGAGCGTCATCCCGGCCAGTATCTCTCCCTGCCGCTGGAAGAATTCAACGCCCGCGCCAAGAATGAGATTCCGACCGACCGTCCCGTTGCGCTCGTGTGCAACACCGGCACCCGCGCCTATGAAGCGCAGCTCAAGCTCCGCAACATGGGCATCGAGACCGTGAACTCCTCCGGCGGTCACACCGCTCTGCGCAAGCGCGGCGACGAAGAAAAGTTCTGATCTCTGTTTCCGTTTCCATGAAAGAACCGGCAGATGCCCACATCGCGCATCTGCCGGTTCTTTTTTCTCCAGAATCGATTTCTGCTTTTCCAAAGCGGCAAGCATTGCTCTGACCGCCCCTTTTCGGCCATCATGCCGCCATCTCCGGCACATCGTCATCCGGCATCGGCGCAGGGGACGTTCTCTCAGCCCGCCGCCTGCAACCTTCGGACATCCCACAAAGAAACTTGCGCGGGCCGGTCGTATGTAGCATAGTGAGAAAAAGGGGCTTGTATGGCATCATCTCTCTTCTCCCGCCCGTTCTTCCGCTTCTATCGCGCACTCTGGACGCTGGCTTTTCCCTTTCTGAAACGCAACGCCAGACTTTCCGACGGCTGGAATGAGCGCCTGGCCCCCGACGACTGGCTGGAACCGGACCTGCCCAGACGGAACGGACGATGCGCAGACATCTGGATTCAGGCCGCCTCCGGCGGAGAAGCACGTCTGGCCGTGGCCATCTGTCAAAATTTCCGTCCGGATGCGACGCTCCGCGTTCTGGTGACGACATGGACGAGACAGGGAAGGGACGTCGTGGAAAAGGCTCTTCCCGCCCTCAGACAGAGTCATCCGCATCTCATGGCAGCCGTACGCTTCGCTCCGCTCGATCATCCCGACGTCATCCGCCGAGCACTGTCCCTGGCCAGACCGCGCCTTGTGGCCCTGCTGGAAACCGAAGTGTGGCCCGGGCTTCTGGCTTCCTGCCGGGAAATGAACATTCCCGTTCAGGTCTTCAACGGTCGCATCAACAGTTCCACGGCCCATTTCGGACGTCTTTTCTCATCCCTCATGACCGACATTTCCCCTGCCGTCATCCATGCCGTTTCCCGCTACGACAAGCAGGGCTTTTCCGCCATCTTTCCCTGCCCGGTGGACAGAATGTCCAACATCAAGTTCGATCTTGCCGCACAGACGCTTTCCGTGCCGCTTCCGTCCACATCATCCCTCTTCAAAGCCGCGGGTCCGGTCTTTCTCTTTGCTTCCGTACGCCAGTGCGAAGAAACCCGCATTCCCGGACAGCTTGCAAGACTGTACAAGGCCGTCCCCAATGCCTCCGTCATCGTCGTTCCGAGGCATCTCCATCGCGTAGCGGCATGGAAAAGCGTTCTGGACGATCTGGCCTTCATGCCCGTGCTTCTGTCGGAAATGCCTCCGGGCGGCACGCTGCCGCGCAAGCACGTACTCATATGGGACAGGTTCGGAGACCTTCCCCAGCTCTATGCCTCCGCGCGCGCCGTCTTCGTCGGCGGAAGCTTCGGACAGGGCGGCCAGAACTTTCTTGAGGCTCTTTCCGCAGGACGGATCCCGTGCATAGGTCCTTCCGCCCACAACTTCCTCTGGGCCATGGGCATCGGAGACCCCTCCATGCCTTCCCTGGTGGAAGCCGGTCTTTTGCGCGTGGCGCACACTCCGCGGGACGTCATCAGCATCATGCTCGAACAGGCCGCCTCCACGCGCGACAGACATACCGTCCGGGAAGAATTTCGAAAATGGCTTCTCCCCCGGCAGGGGGCAGCCGCGGCAACGGCCCGTCTCATGGAAGCAGCCGTTGTCCCGTCCGGGAAAGACGACGGACACTGATCACGCCCGGACATTGAAAAAATCCACGCAGTACCGTACACACGTTCATACGGCACGCCCGAAGGCTCACGCATGTCCCTTCCCCGCGCAGGCCGTTCCGGCAGGACTCCCGACAGCGGACGCTCTGCCGCTCACCGGGATTCTCATCTTCTCTGGAGTCTGACATGAACATTCTCGTCATCGGCGGCGCCGGCTACATCGGCAGCTGCACCAGCAAGGCGCTGGCCCGGGCGGGCCACCGAGTCACCGTGTACGACAACCTGTCCACAGGCCATCGGGATCTCGTCAAGTGGGGAACTCTCGTCGAGGGAGACATTCTGGACGCACCCAGACTCAGAGACTGCCTGAAAACCGTAAGACCCGACGGCATCATTCATTTTGCCGCCTTCTCGCAGGTCGGAGAATCCGTACGGGATCCCGGAAAATACATCCGCAACAATGTCGGCGGAACGCTGAACATTCTTGAGGCCATGCAGGATGCCGGCATACGCAACATCGTGGTTTCCAGTACGGCCTCGGTCTACGGAATCCCCGAACGCATGCCCGTCACCGAAGCCTGCCCGACTCTTCCCATCAATCCCTACGGGGAAACCAAGCTCTTCATGGAACGGATGCTGGCAGACTTCGCTCTCTCCTGCGGTCTCTCCTGGACGGCCCTGCGCTACTTCAATGCCGCCGGCGCCGATCCGGAAGGGGAAACCGGCGAGCGGCATACGCCGGAGACGCATCTCATCCCCCGCGCCCTCATGGCCCTTGACGGCAAGGTCCCCGACTTTCACGTCATGGGAGACGACTATCCTACAAGAGACGGCACCTGCATCCGCGACTACATTCATGTGCAGGATCTGGCAGACGCGCACATCAGAGCCATGGAACGTCTCCTGAAGGAAAAGGACGGCGAAGGCACGGCCATGAACCTCGGCACCGGAACCGGACTCTCCGTCATGGAGATTCTCAACGCCATAGAAGCCGTGACCGGCCGTACCATGACGTATACAACGGGTCCGAGAAGGGCCGGAGATCCGCCTGCTCTGGTGGCTGATTCCTCCAGGGCGAGGGAGCTTCTCGGCTGGAAGCCCTCACGATCCGGAGTCGAGGACATCATACGCGACGCCTGGAACTGGTATATGCTCGATCAGGCCTGAAGTCCGGTCGAACCGTGCACAGCGTCCCGTCCTGCGTTCCGTGAGACGATCGAACTCGCGCCTTCCGGCTTTCGAAAAGGATCGGGCGCCTCATGCGGGTCTCTGATCCGATGAAGAAAAAAAGAAAATGCCTGCGGCACGCCGTTTTCCGTGCTGCCGCGGACTGCAGCCGCACCCTCCCCCTCTGGACAGGACAAGCTCCCCGGACGTATATTCCTTTCGCGGAATCATCCGCGGAATATTTCATAAGGGTACTCCCATGCGTATTTTCCTTATTCCTGCCGCGCTCTCTCTGCTGCTTGGCGGATGTCTCGCCAATCCCTTCGGCTCTTCTCCCGCACCCGAAGTCCCCATGCCTGAAACGCCCCTTTCTCCCGTGCCTCAGTTCATTTCCATGAACAACGCCGGCGCTCAGGCCTCCATTGACGATCCTGCCTTCGGCGGTACGGTGGACGTCATGGTCGAAGGTTCCTTCACGTCGGCCTCCGGACGCGACTGCAGACGGGCCGTCGTCAGTCAGCCTCCCCATGAAGCGGAAATCATCATTCTCTGCCGTCAGGGCGAGGGCTGGGAACTCATGCCCCGCGTCTGGGGACGCGGTCTTGACCGCTGATCATGCATCCTTCGGCAGTACGCTTTCTTCACGTTTCTTTCCAGCCTTCGGGCAGGAGCAACTCTTGCGTTCTCTCATCCTTTTCCTTCTTTCCTGGCTTATCCTGACCTCTCCCGTCACAGCGGCCGAATCGACCAGCACGGCCACGGCTACGGCCACCGCCACGGCTACGGCAACCACATCCTCGTCGCCGTCCACCCAGGAGCCGCATCCCTTCGGCAGCAATCTGTTCCAGGGAAATTTCGCCTCCAACGGTTCCGCTTCCACCATCCAGAGCGGCGACCGTATTCTTGTGCGCCTCTGGGGCGCCCTCACGCTCGATGACGTATTCACGGTAACCCCCGCCGGCACGCTTGATCTGCCCGGTCTCGGCAGCATTCCGCTCTCCGGTCTGCCCAGAGGAGACTCCGCACAGATTCAGCAGTCCATCGTCAGCAAGCTGAACGTCTCCGGCATCAGCGACGTGCAGGTATACGCAAGACCTCTGGACACCCAGAACGTTTCCGTGTTCGTTACGGGATTCGTCAATCATCCCGGCAACTACCCCGGCATGGCCTCGGACAACATTCTCTCCTTTCTCGACAAGGCGGGATCGACTCACGCCGCGGCAGCTACCGCGACATCCGCGTCCTGCGCAACCAGCAGCCCATAGCCACGGCCGACCTGTATCCCTTCATTCTCTACGGACAGATTCCGTCCATCCGCTTCAACGACGGAGACACCATCGTCGTCGGAGAAAAAGGCCCCACGGTATCCGCCAGCGGCGAAGTACGCAATGCCGCACGTTTCGAATTTGAAAAGGGAAGCATGACGGGCGAAGCCCTGACCAGACTGGCCGATCCCAATTCAAAGGCCTCTCATGTGAGCATTTCCGGATTCCGGAACGGTGTGCCCTACAATCAGTATCTGTCCCTCAAGGAATTCAACAGACTGAAGCTCGAAAACGACGATCAGGTCCGCTTCCAGGCCGACACTGCGGGCAATACCATCATGATCGAGGCACAGGGCGCCATTCTCGGTTCCTCCCGCTTCCCCGTGCGTCGCAATGCCCGGCTTCAGGAAGTGCTGAGCTATATTTCCGTGGATCCCGACAGAGCCAACCTCTCCGGCCTGTACATCAAGCGTCTGAGCACGGCAAAGCAGCAGAAAAAAGCCATTGAAGACGCTCTGAACCGCCTGGAACACAATGCCTATACGGCAACATCCTCCAGCAACGACGAAGCACAGATCCGTGCCAAGGAAGCTGAAATGCTGTCGAGCTTCATCGATCGTGCGCGCAAGGTGGAGCCGGAGGGCATCGTCGTTGTGGGCAGCGGAGGCAAGATCGCGGACATAGCCCTTGAAGACGGAGACGTCATCGTCATTCCTGAAAAAACCGATGTGGTCATGATCAGCGGTGAAGTCATCATGCCTCAGGCCGTGGTGTGGAACAAGGACCGCGACATGAGCGACTACATCAAAAGCGCGGGCGGCTTCAGCAACCGTGCGGACACATCCAACATTCTTGTGGTTCATCCTGATGGAGAAGTCACGCCCAGAGCCAAGGACGTCATGCCCGGCGACCAGATTCTCGTACTGCCCCGCGTCGACTCCAAGAATATGCAGGCCGTCAAGGAAGTATCCGAAATACTTTATCAGATCGCTGTGGCCTGCAAGGTCATTCTGGATCTGTAGTCCTCCGTCCGACATCTGAAACAAACGCAAGGAACAGACGAGAAGAGCCGTTCCGGCTGCTGCCGGAACGGCTCTTCTGCATTTTCAGTACCCGTGAGTCTCAAATTCGTCGATGCAAACGACGCTTGCTCCGCATCATTCCTCTTCCGCACCTCGGATGCTGCGAACCACATCCACGAACCAGCGATCCAAACGCTTGCGCTCCCGGCGACACCCTCGACGCAGCTTCGTCAGCATATCCACCTTCCGCGGAGGACGTCCCGCCCGGCGGATGAACTCCTCCCTGAGTTCGGGAATGTGCCATATCTCCAGAGGCTCGAAGAATTCCACGCCCTTTTCGTCAAACAGCCGCTGCATTTCAGTCCATTGCCAGCTCGGCGGACAAGGCTTCAGAGCATCCAGGGGAAGCCCCTCCACCCATGCATCCGGCACAGCACGAAGACGTAAATGTTTTTCATCCCAGTCCCGGAAATAGAAGCGATTGATACGCTCCGCCTCATCGGGTCTTCGGACAAGCTCCACACAGTGATACCAGGCCACCTTCAGCTGGTACGGCAGAAGCTGCTCGGAGGCAAAATGCAGGACTGCGCCCTTTTCCAGGGGACATTTCGTCACATTGTCCCTGCTGTCCGCCCCCGGCGTCCGCGGCATATGAAGAAAGCCGTCATAGGAAGGAAGTCCGGGGGCGTCCCGTACGATGATGTTTCTGTGGATACGATGAAACTTGCTGTAATCTCCGTCGCGAAAGAGCCTCGGACTGCCCCAGAGCGTAAGCAGCCGCAAGGACAGCTTGTGGCCGGGAGCAAGTTCTTCCATGAGCTGACGGCCGTACCTGCGGAACGGAGCCGTAAGGACCTCATCAGCATCCAGACACAGAAAATGCGTTGCGCCACGCCGGCGGGCCTCATCCACAAGCGCCTGCCGGATGACCTTTTCCTTGCCCTGGGAAAATCCGGAAAGCTCGCCTTCCATCTCCAGCACCGTGCCGCCCTGCTCGCGAACAAGATCCCCCGAATGGTCGGAAGAATGATCATCCATGCCTATCACCATGTCAGCCACATCCTTCAACGATGCGAGACAGCACGGCAACAGTCTTGATTCGTTACGAAATGGAATCAGCGCAGCCACTTTCATGCCAGCCATAGAATGCCCCCGGAAGATTTCGGGGGATTTTACCACATCCCTTCGGCAAAGCCAAGCTGCGGTCGTCTCTCCTTTTGACTCGCATGGGAAACACGGCTATAAAAAAGAACTGAGCCATATTTTCTTACGCCGATTCCGGAGTGTTCATGCCTTCAGATCTTCCCTTTCTCTTTTCCGGCACATCCGTCAGCGAAGACGTGCTTTGCGCAGCGGCTTCGGTCCGCTTTCTGGTGCTTGACGTCGACGGCGTATGCACCGACGGCAAACTGTACTTCCAGGAAAATGGTCATCCCATGAAATGCTTTCACGCCCAGGACGGCATCGGCATCAAGACCGCGCTGCTTGCGGGCATCGGGGTCGGCATCATTACCGGAAGGAATGATCCCTGCGTACTGGCCAGGATGTCGCAACTCGGCGTCAAGGACTATTATGCTGGCTTCGAATCCAAGCTGCCGAAGCTGGAGGCCATCCGTCGAAAATACGGTCTGAAAAAAGAGGAAATGGCCTATCTCGGAGACGACTGGATCGACCTTGATCCCATGCGGTCCGTCGGCATGCCCATGGCCGTGGCCAACGCCGTTGCCCAGGTGAAGAAGGAGGCGCTGTATGTCACTTCCGCCCGGGGCGGAGAAGGCGCCGTCCGCGAAGCCGTGGAATTTCTGCTGGCAGCCCGCAGAGACGGCAAAAATCCCGCGGATCTCTGGACCGCGGCCACGGGACCGGCACAATCATGAACGATTCCCTGAAAAGGACACTGGCCCTCGTTGTTCTCGGCGCCGTCGTCTGGGGCGGCTGGTACGGGTGGCAGAGCTGGAAAACCCGTCAGGCTCTGGAAGCCCTGGAAGACGTGGTTCGTTCTTCGGATCTCAACAAACTGCTTTCCGACCCTCCGGAAGAAGTGAAGAACGCCGTTGATCTGGCAGTAAGGGGCATTCAGCTCTCGCAGGGGAATGAGGGCAGAAAAAGTTTCGATCTCAATGCCGACTGGGCCACACTGAACCAGGAATCCGGTGCCATAACGGTCCGCGATCCCGACATCCGCTACATGCTCGAAAGTGCGGACGGAGGAGACCCGAGAATCATACAGGCCGTCTCCGACATCGGTCGCGTAGAAGACGGCAATCAGAAGATTTCCATGTCCGGCTCGGTCCGGGCCACCTATGAGGAAAACACGCTCACCGGAAATCTGGCCGTCTTTCTCAACAGCGACCGTACGCTGACCTTTCCCGAAGGTGCCGAGCTTGACGGCCCGACCCTTTCCGGTACGGCGAAACATCTTGTCTGGGATCTGAACACCAACGTTCTGACCGGCAACCGGGGCGTCAGTATGCGCTGGATCCCATCCGGCCCGTCTTCATCCACCGGTCCGGCCGATGCCGTTTCTTCATCCGATGCCGCGCAGGAAAGCGCGCAGGAGGAAAACCTGTCATGAAAAGATTTCTTCTTACCCTTCTCGTCTGCGTGTTTTCCGCTGCCGGCGCCATGGCCGCACCTCTGCCCGGAGCAGACGACAATCTGCCCGTGGACGTCACCGCGGACAACATGGTCTACAGCGCCGACAAGAACACCGTGGTCTTCCAGGGCAAAGTTGAAGCCGTCCGGGGAGACTTCAAAATGTGGTCGGAAACGCTGACCCTGTACCTCAAATCCACGGGTAATGCCGGAACAGAAAAGAATGTTGCGGCCCCGGCCATGGAAGGCAGCGATCTCGACCGCATCATTGCGGAAAAGAACGTACGCTTTCAGAACGGCACGCAGACCGGCTCCTCTCAGAAGGCCACCTATTTTGCCTCCCAGAATCTTCTCGTACTGGAGGGCAATCCCATTCTTCATGACGGCGACAATTCCATCAGAGGCAATGTGATCCGCTACTACGTCAACGAAAACCGCAGCGTGGTGGAAGGCGGTCCCAAGCAGCGTGTGCATGCCGTGTTCTCCTCCAACGACAAGAAGGGAAAATAGCATGAGTTCCACGCTCTCCGCCCAGCATCTGTGCAAGCGCTACGGACAGAAGGAAGTCGTTCACGAAGTCTCGGTCGCCATGCAGCAGGGAGAAATCGTCGGTCTTCTCGGTCCCAACGGCGCCGGAAAGACCACGTCGTTCTATATGATCACGGGCATCATCAAGCCCACGTCCGGCAAGGTCCTTCTCGATGGACAGGAGATCAGCACATGGCCCCTGTATCGTCGCGCCAGAGTGGGTCTGTCCTATCTTCCGCAGGAGAGTTCCGTCTTCCGCAGACTCACGGTACGACAGAACCTGCAGATCATTCTTGAACACACGGGACTTTCACGTGCCGATCAGAAAAAGCGCGCCGATCAGCTCATGGAGGAGTTCGGACTGACCAGGCTGGAAAAATCTTATGCCTCCTATCTGTCCGGCGGCGAACGCCGCCGCCTTGAAATAGCCCGGTGTCTTATCCGGGATCCGCTGTTCGTGCTGCTCGACGAACCCTTTGCCGGCATCGACCCGCTGGCCGTAGGCGACATCCAGGTGCTCATCCGCGGTCTCAAGGAACGCGGCATAGGAGTTCTCATTTCGGACCACAACGTGAGAGAGACCCTTTCCATCTGCGACAGAGCCTATCTCATGTTCCAGGGCAACATCATTCTTTCCGGCACTCCGGATGAAATCGTCAGCAACGAAAGAGCGCGGGAGGTCTATCTCGGTTCGGACTTCCATCTGGGCTGACACCGCAAACCGGAGTCGTTCTGTCCCGACGGCATGCGACACTCCGGCGATTTCCGGAACGTCTGCCCGGGCACACGGAAAAAGAGACATGCCGACCGCACGCCGTGCTGAAAGCAGACCAAAAAGGACGGGCAAGCCCGTCCTTTTTTTTTTCATCCATGTCTCTACGTCTTGTCCTCAGGCTTGAAACACCGGAGATACGCCTCATAGCAGGCCGCCACGGGCGAATCCGGCGGCAGTTTCAGCCTGCCCAGCCTTGGAGGCCTCTGAGGAGAAGGAAGAGACGGCGGCTGCGTAATGTCCACACGCCGCAGAGATTCCTTGCCCAGAAGCAGATGCAGCTCCACCTTCTGAAAATACTCCTCATCCATGAAGGCATTCACGCGTTCAAGGATTTCAGGCACGGCATAGGACAGTTCCTGCATGGCGCAGGAATCCTCACCGCCCACAAGCAGTATGTTTCCCCGATGCCCCAGAGGATGCGCCAGAGCCGCAATGTCCGGCCCCATGACGATGTCCCAGTTCTTCCACAGCTGCGCCAGCATGTGATGCTGCACCTGCATGCCGTGGGCCGAAAGCCAGCCTTCCAGAGCGTCGCTCAGAGATGACGTCCTGCCGCTTCGCTTTCCAAGATCGAATCCGGCAAAGCGCTTATGATACTTCCTGCCTTCCATGCCTCGAGGCTATCAGACTTCCGACCATACGAGAAGCCCCCGCGCCGGAGGCGCGGGATCAGAACACAGAAAAAAATCAGTTTCCGAGCATGACGGCCATGTCGGCTTCCGGCGTGGAGATGGGACGTATGCCGAATTCCTTCACCAGAAAATCAAGCACGGCTGGAGACACAAAGGCGGGAAGCGACGGGCCAAGCCAGATATTCTTCACGCCGAGATACAGCAGGGTGAGCAGAATGGCCACGGCTTTCTGTTCGTACCATGACAGGACCATCGTCAGCGGAAGATCGTTCACTCCGCACTGGAAGGCATCCGCCAGAGCCAGAGCAACACGTATGGCGCCATAGGCATCGTTGCACTGTCCCATGTCCAGCAGACGGGGAATGCCTCCGATGGTGCCGAGATCAAGATCATTGAAACGGAACTTGCCGCAGGCCAGCGTAAGCACCACGGTGTCGTCGGGCGTCTTTTTCACGAACTCCGTATAGTAGTTGCGTCCAGGTCTTGCGCCGTCGCATCCGCCGACGAGGAAGAAATGACGGATGGCTCCGGCTTTCACGGCTTCCACAATGGTGCCGGCATGAGAAAGCACCGCCTCGCTGCCAAAGCCGGTCGTAAGCGTCTCTCCGCCGTTGATGCCGCAAAAATGCGTATCTTCAGCATAGCCGCCCAGCTCCAGAGCCCTGGCAATGACCGGAGCAAAATCCTTGCCGTCATCAATATGCTGCATGCCGGGATACTGGACCACGCCCGTCGTGAACACACGATCCGCATAACTGTCTTTCACGGGCATGATGCAGTTCGTCGTGAAGAGCACCGGCGCCGGCACTCCGGCAAACTCCTTCTGCTGATTCTGCCATGCCGTACCGAAATGCCCCTTCAAATGAGAAAATCTGCGAAGCTCCGGATACGCATGCGCTGGCAGCATCTCACCGTGCGTATAGACGTTCACGCCCTTGCCTTCGGTCTGCCGAAGCAGAATAGCCAGATCATGCAGATCATGACCGGACACGATGATGAAGGGGCCTTTTTCCACCACACGGGAAACCGTTGCAGGCGAAGGGGTACCGTAGGTTCTGTTGGCGTCGTTCAGAAGCTCCATGCAGGCGAGATTCACCTTTCCCGCCTCCATGACGGCTTCAAGCAGCGTTTCCTTCCCGGCATCGGAGGCAAGCAGAGCCAGACCCCGGTACAGAAATGCCGTCACATCCTCAAGATTTCTTCCAAGCACGCGGGCGTGGCTTGCATAGGCCGCAATACCCTTCATGCCGAAAAGCAGAAGAGACTTCAGACTGCGGACATCCTCTCCGGCGTTCCAGAGCCGGCTCATGTCCCAGGCTTCCGTCACTCCGCTGTCCCGACGGATCTTGCCCACCTTCTCCACCATGGCCGCCAGAGAAAGATCATCAAAGTTCACGTTGGTCAGCGTCGTGAAAAGCGCATTTTCCACCAGCGTATCAAGCTCGGCCGTACGCGTGAATCCCTCGCCGCCGGCGAGCGCGACAAGCTCACCGACGAGCCTGTCCTGAAGAATGGCGGTGCCGGGCTTCTTGCCGCAGACGCCAACTCTGGTGCAGCCGCTGCCTCCGGCGGTCTGCTCACACTGGAAACAGAACATTTCACCCATAGTCTTTCTCCATGATGTTGTATGTGCTCCGTACAGAGCTTCCATTCTCCCGAACATAGGAGCCATTCCACAAAAAAACCGTGTCCGCAGTCACATCATGGCACGTTTTCCCTGCATACTCAGCTATTTTTACAGCCGTCCTTTTCCTCCTGCGTCCAGACGGCATAAGGAAGGCGGGAAAGCTCCACATTGAGATAGCGGGATATTTTGCTGACCTCCTCCCCCAGCCAGTCGGGGCGGACAAAGGGCTGATCCTCCGATTCCAGTTCGATCTCCGCGACCACAAGCCCCTGATTGGCTCCCATGAATTCATCCACTTCCCATACGCTGCCATCACAGATAAGGGTATGACGCATCTTTTCAATGATTTCCCCGGGAGCAAGTCCGTCCAGAAGTGCCTGTGCCTCATCCAGAGGAATCTCATATTCGAACTCGCTGCGGGCTATGCCTTCCCCGCGGTACTTGATGGTCAGCATCCCCCTGCTGCCGGCGACCCGGACTCTGACCGTACGATCCTGCGTACGGGCAATATAGCCCTGCCGGAACAGTTCGCTTTCCCCTCTTCCCCGCCATCCGTCACCTTTTACCAGAAACTTGCGCTCTATTTCCTGCTGCTTCATGAAATCTCCCGGAACGACCGTTCCTCTCCTGTCGTGAAATGCCCCTCTCCCTGCCGGCATGCCCCGGCGATATGATCTTCATAATAAAAAGCGGGGCGGAAAGCCATGCTTTCCGCCCCGCGTACATTCGTCAGAATCAGCAGTTAGTCGTTGAACTTCTGCTTGAGAAGATCACCGAGGGTCTGGCTGATGCTGTTGTCGCCGGAATGATAATCCTTGGGCTTGCGACGTTCCTCATCGTCCTTGATCTGCTTGATGGAGAGGCCGAGACGGCGTTCATCGGCAGACACATGGATGATCTTGGCCTGAACGGTATCGCCTTCCTTGTAGAGTTCGGAAGGAGACTTCACCTTCTTGCCGAGTTCGGTCACATGGATAAGGCCTTCAATGCCTTCTTCCACTTCCACGAACAGGCCGAAGTCGGTCACGTTGGTCACGGTGCCGGTGATGATGTTGCCCACAGGATAACGGGCAGGCACGGTGGTCCAGGGATCTTCGGTGAGCTGCTTCATGCCGAGGGTGAACTTTTCGTTCTCCTGATCCACGGTGAGAACCTTGGCCTGAACGACGTCGCCGACCTTGTACAGTTCGCCGGGATGACGCAGCTTCTTGGTCCAGGAGATGTCGGACACGTGGATGAGGCCGTCGATGCCGTCTTCGATGCCGATGAACATGCCGAATTCGGTGATGTTCTTGATGACGCCTTCAATGACGGTACCTTCGGGGAAGCGTTCGCCGACGAGTTCCCAAGGATTGGGCTTGACCTGCTTCATGCCGAGGGAGATGCGCTTCTTTTCGCTGTCCACGCCGAGGATGACGACTTCAACTTCGTCACCCTGATGCACCATCTGGGAAGGATGACGGAGCTTGCGGGTCCAGGACATTTCAGAAATATGCACAAGGCCTTCCACGCCGGGTTCGAGTTCCACAAACACACCGTAGTCGACAAGGTTGGTCACCTTGCCGGTGTGATGGGAGCCTTCGGGGAAGCGGGCGGTGATGTCCTGCCAGGGATCGGGCACGAGCTGCTTCAGGCCGAGAGACACCTTCTGGTTTTCCTTGTCGAAGGAGAGAACCTTGAGTTCCAGCTCCTGTCCGAGGGAGACCATTTCGCGGGGATGGCGGATGCGCTTCCAGGACATGTCGGTGATGTGCAGAAGACCGTCGAGACCACCGAGGTCGACGAACACGCCGTATTCGGTGATGTTCTTGGCCTTGCCCTTGACGATCTGACCTTCGGCCAGAGTCTGGAGCAGAGCGGCGCGCTTGGTGTCGCGTTCCTCTTCGAGCAGCACACGGCGGGAAACAATGACGTTGCTGCGACGACGGTTGATCTTGAGCACGCGGAATTCAAACTGCTGGTTGACGAGAGCATCCATGTCGGGCACAGGACGCAGATCGACATGGGAACCGGGCAGGAAGGCCTCCACGCCGCCGAGATCGACGGTGTAGCCGCCCTTGATACGACGGGTGATGGTACCGGTGATGGTGCCGTTCTTTTCCAGCACTTCTTCAAGCTGATCGAACAGCTGCATACGCTTGGCCTTGTCGAACGAAAGGGTGATGGTACCATCCATTTCGTTCTTGCGGGCAACGTACACATCGACGCGGTCGCCGACCTTGACCGTTATATTGCCCTGAGCGTCCCGAAATTCTTCAGCGGGGATCTGGCCTTCGGACTTGAAATTCACGTCCACCAGCACAGTATCGTCGTCCACGCGCACGACTTCGCCCTTGACGATGGAACCTTCTTCAAGGTCGCCCATGTCAGGGTTGAGATAGTCTTCGAGTGCGCTCGCAAAGCTCATTTCGGAATCGATTTGGTTTTCCATGTTCTCGGCAGTTGCCATACGGATCCTCCAACCTAAACAAACAGATTTCTGCCCTCGTCGGGCAGGTCTCCCTACATATCAGGAATGTCATGGATGCACAAGTCGTTTCTTTCCGGCTTTCCGTGAAATCGGCCTTTTTCGTTCTCATATGCAATCTGGACGCAACTGCGGAAAGCCCCTATGCTACGACAAAGCAACACGCACGACAAAGGACGCAAAAGGAATATTCGAGACGCATGGACAACAAAAGGGACAGCAGCGCACTTTCCGTCAGCCGGGCGGAATCCGGTCAGAAACTTCTCAATTTTCTTCAGCGCCGCATCAACGCTCCCGTGAGCGATTTTCACCGCTGGATACGCACCGGTCAGGTACGCGTCAACGGCGCAAGGGCCAGAGCCTTCGACCGGCTGAACGAAGACGATCTCGTACGGGTGCCGCCCTTTGCCGAACGCCTGTCCGCAGGAAGCGGCACGCCTGCGCCATCCTCCGCTTCTGCGGGAAAAAAGCGCTCCCGGCTCACCGTCGTTTTCGAGGATGAGGACGTTCTCGTGCTGGACAAGCCTGCCGGTCTTCCGGTGCAGGGCGGCACGGGCCACAGGGAAAGCGTGGCTTCCATTCTTGCCGAAGAGCGCGCCCATGCGGACTTTGTTCCTGCACCCGTGCATCGTCTGGACAGAGACACCTCCGGTCTGCTCGTGGCTGGCAAGACCTACGCGGCCGTGCGCCTTCTGACGGACGCCCTTGCCGGAAGAAACGATGAGCGGCCGGGCAAGGAATATCTGGCATGGGTGGAGGGAACATGGGAGCTGCCCTCGCCTTCCGAACTTCGGGACTTTCTTGCCAAAGACAGGCAGGAGCAGCGCGTACGAAGCCGCGCCCCGGAAAAAGATTCCGAAGCAAAGGAAGCCCGCTGCATCGTGACATGCCTGGCGGAACGAACCATACACGGGCATTCTTACACGCTGCTTCTCATCCGTCTTCTTACCGGACGCACGCATCAGATACGCGTGCAGCTTGCGGAACGGGGACACCCCATTGCCGGCGATCCCTGGTACGGCAGACCGGGAAGGCAGGACGGCGGGCTGAAGCTGCACGCCTTCCGCCTCTCCATTCCCGTTCCGGGCGGAAAAAGGCGCACGTTCCGCCTTCTCCCTCCGTGGAAAGATCCCTGGAAGGCCGAACTTCCGGCATCT
>USNI01000006.1 GCA_900555975.1 uncultured Desulfovibrio sp.
TATTATATATTTTTATTGACACAGAGACCCAAGAAAAAATCACAATACTCATTGTGTTATGCGATCTTATATTTTTCATAATACACCTATTTTTCCGGTCGAGCGGGACGGTCGCCCACGCTTCACGACGTGAAGCATAGTGGGCTATATCTTCGACCTGTGCGAAGATTTTCCGCCGCCTCCCTAGCACATCTTCAAGCCACGTGCAGTCATTGCCTGCTGACGCTCGCTGTCCCGCGCTTCATTCTCCCGCCGTTGCCGTTCCTCTTCCTGGAGCTGAAGCTGTTCGGCCCGCTTGCGCTCCACAAACTCAAGATGCAGCGGTCTGATTTCCGGCAGAAGCAAAAATTCCCGATAGCCAGCCATGACTCTCTTCATTTTCTTCAACTGAGATTCCAGCGCCTCTTGTTCCTCATGGCTTTGTTTCCTGTGGGACGTATATTCCGCTTCCAGGCGTGTCTGTTTTTTGCGCAGCGAGTCCACTTCCCGTTTCAGGATTTCCTTCTCTGTCTGGACAAGATGCTTGACGGCCAGCGCCTTTTTCAGCTCCTCAATAATAAAAAAGGCTTTTTCCAGCACGGACGGATAATTGAAAAGTGAGGCTTTCGGCAGGGAATGCTCATCCCGAAGGACTTTTTCCGCCTCCTCGGCCTGCCGCTCATACGCTTCGATGCTCTTTTTCAATTCCTCTTCGCGTTGCCCCAGAAGTCCAAGAGACCGCAGAGAATCCCGCATCAGCACAGCAGCTTCCTGCGCCAGTCGTGCCAGTTCCTCTTTCTGTTGTTTAAACTCGCGGGTATCCAGATGCTTTTTGGCGGAACCGGGCGTCTGCTCCACGCCTCGTTCAATGGCAAAACCTCGGCTTTGCAGATAGGCGGGAAGTTCGGATTGCAGTTTTCGCAGACTCTGACGCGTATAAATTTTGTTGGCGTTGAGTCTCCCGTCCTGCGTGACCGGCACATGGAAAAAGTGCATATGCGGCGTCTTTTCATCCATGTGAACCATTGCGGAAACGACATTCTCCGCCCCTACAAACTCGGCGAGAAAGGCTTTGCTCTCCTCAAAGAATCGCCTGGTGTCCTCTGGAGAAAGGCTCTGAAAAAAGGCGCTGTCGGAGGTAACGATAAGCCCGCACATGCGCACGGCGTCCTTTCTTACGGCTTTGGCCAACTGAAGAGCGTCAATGCGGCGCTGAATGGCCTCAGCATAGTTTGTCGACGCGGGGTCGTGCAATTCGTAATTCGCTGAGCTTCTGTCGTAGTCAATATCGGGGTTGCTGCGGCTCTCCCGTTCCCGCCGGTTATGGCTCTGGATGCCGCGTATGGCCTCTTTCTTGAACTTATCCATATGGAGGACGAGATAGGACATGATGAAACTTCCTTGTATCCATGACTGCACCATTTCTGATGCGGCAGAAAAGCGGTACACTTTTCCCGTTCAAGCGGTACAAAAAGGGATGACATATTCGGACCTGACCGGACTTCACCGGATAACTGACGGATCGAATATTGCGAGTGTACCGCTGTACCACGGCTTAAGAGGCGGTACAGCGGTACACCTGATCATATGAGCCTTCAGAAATGTTCCTCTAATTTCTTTTTCAGCCTCTGGATGGCCCCTTTGGATTTCCTCATTTCCTCAGCGCAGTCGCGGATGCTGTAGCCTTCTTTTAAAAGTCGTCTCAAGCTTTCCAGTTCAACGTCTTCCAGCTCTCTGACCTGCCAATGCAGCGCATTACCTTCGGTAACCAGATTGGCCTCAAATGGCTTGGCGTCATCACCCAATATGCCCCGTGCCTTGGTCAGGTGGACCTCAAAACGTGCTCCTTCGGCCATACTGTATTCCCTAGGTCTGCGCAGGCTGATCACCGTGTCCATAATGTCTTCCCTGGCGCTGGTGCCGCGCTGGTCGCCGGATTTTCCGGCATGATGGATAAGCAGGACGGTCATACCCCTGCGACGCAACTCCAGCAGCCACGCCTGCATGGTCTGCCAGGACTGTGATTCATTTTCCTTGCCGGTGCGGCACAAGGTAGCAATGTTGTCCAGCACCACCATGTCCACACCTTGCAGAAAAGGCTCAATCATGCCCTGCCCACCGGCGGTGGACAAATCCGGCATGGGACAGGGTTGCAGGTCCGGTGTGATGAGCGCCATGTTTTTCAACGTATGCGGAGGAACGGACATACCGCTGACAAGAGCTGCAAGACGACTCTGCATGGATGTGGCAGGCATTTCCCCATCCACATACAGCGTTCGTTTAGGCATCGGCGCACGCCAGTTGAACACCGCACCGCCGGAAGCCACGGCAACGGCAATGCTTAGGGCCGCAAACGTCTTGCCGATGCCGCGCGGAGCATACAGGATGCCTATCCCTTGAACCGGAAGAATGGGGGATAAAAGATACCCCCGTTCAGGTATGGACATGGAAAGAAACTCCCCCATGTCCAGAGAAATCAGAGACGGACGGGCAGCTGTATGCATGGCCTCTTCCACCTGATGGCGAACTTCTTCCAGCCCCTCACTCTGATGCAGGTCGTTGAAGTCTTTCCCCTCGCCGATGGTAAACTTGGGCAGGGCTAAGCGGGCCCGCGCTGCTTGAGCAGCTTCCTGCCCTTTACTGCGGCCTGCTTCATCATTGTCGCCACAAATGAGGATGGAAGCCTCCGGGAATCTGTGTCTCACAAGATTGGCCACGACAGGCAGGTTATTGGCTGAGAACGTCACATATACGGTACAGTTGACGGCTAGATGGATGCTTGCTCCCGTAGCATAACCTTCGCAAAGGGCTAGAGGCTTTTCCGACTTGCCGGGAATAATGAAATGTCCTCCCTGTACTTTGCCGCCCATGAGAAAGCGCTTTGTCCCGTCCGGGGCGATATATTGCAGGCTTTGTAAGGTTCCCGATATATCCCTGACGGGAAGGAGCAGCAGACCGCTCCGGGTCTGACGTATGTCCCCAAGCGCGGGAACGCCTTTACGCCGTAAATATGTGTGTTCCGACGAGCAGGAGAAAGATGCAGCCAAGAGACTCTGCGCCTGTTTTGCCGCTGCTTCATACCGGCAGGCACATTCTTCCTCTCGTTGATGACGAATGTTGCGTTGCCGTTTCTGCCATGCTTCCTTTTCAGTCGGGGAGAACGTTCTCTGATCCATTTCAGTAAACGTCCCCTGGTCTCCGCTCTCCCAGTTGCACCACCAAAGCGTGGCAGGAGGGTCAACATGCGCGATGTATGCGCCGTTCTGTTTATGCGGCCTAGTCTGCGTGGGACAACGATGCAGTTTCCCGTCCGCTTCAATGTCGGACGGAATCAAGCCCTTGTCGGTCAGGATGTCCCGAAAGTTTTGCAGGGGATTACTCATGCTCTTCCCCCTGTCTGCCAAGACTTTCGATGAACGCGGCAATATCTTCTGCTCTCCAGACCGTGGTTCTGGGACCAAGTTTCACGGGTTTGGGATACCGCCCGGTCCGACAGCCTTCCCACCATGCGCTCTTGCTTATGGGAATCATGCTGAGAACCTGAGGAAGACGCAAAAGGCCGTGAGTGGAAATGGACAGTTGATGCTGTTTCATAAAAAATCTCCTGAATCTGTTTGGATTTGCAGGAGACTCTGGCACACGTCCAAAGATTCCCGTGAGGGAATCAAACGGGAAAAGAACGGGAACTTCTCAAAAAGACGGGAAAACAGCAGGCTGGTCATGCCTTGATTATGGCGTATGTCTCCGCTTCCTTGAGGAGCATATCCATCAAATTGCGATAGGACTTGTCGTCCCTGTACTCTTTACCCGCAAGCAAGCGCCCCACATGCGTCTTTCTGCCCTGTGGAGTTTTGTGACTGGTCTCGGATTTTTGAGGACCACACCAGTACAGGAGCACATAAGCGATGACCGCAAGAGGATACTTTTCTTTCATGGCATCACGGACGGCGGCGTCCGGCCTTCCTTCCCAGAATGCTCCGGGAATACGGAAAACAAGTTTTTCATCCTGCGGTGACCTTTCACACAGGGGAACTGCCGCCGCTTTGTCGGCAACGGACGATTCCGGCGAAGCTGTCTGTAAAACGGCCTCCACAAGGGCACGAGTGATGCCTTTCACTTCCCGGCGTAAGGGGTAATAACGGAGATATCTGATAGCAATGTCCCTATCCACCATTATGGTATCGGTAAAGATATGCGCGATGAAGTGATAACTTGAGGCGGGAATGGAGAATATCGTTTTCTCAAAGAGAGGCGAGTCCGGTGAATACTGCTCGAAGATGTTTTCTGCTTTCAGTCTCTCCAGACTGCTGAACAGAAATCCTCGTTCCTCGGGAAAGACAGACGCCGTATCTTCAAAGGATTCTTCAAGAATAACATTCAACCCATATTGTAGGGAGGTAACAGGAACAAGCGTTGATATCTTTCTGAAAAATTCCATCACATCAAAGCCAAGCAGATATGTCTGAATGCCCATATCCGGTTCCGGCACTGAAGGAAATTCCGGTATCTGCGTTCCATATGCGGCGTGTCTGCCCGCAACAAATGCCTGCCAGCAGGAGTCATACGCTGTGCGCCATAATTCCAGAGGCTGAACGGCGTCAGGCCAGAGCGCCTGAACAAGCATGCCACCTTCTCTGGCGGTCAGGCCATACGCCTGCCGTACTCTGCCCAAGGTAATAATCTGCCGGTCTATCATGGAAAAAAGCATAGTCTGTCGTCAAAAAATGGACAACAAAAAACAGCGGCAGGGACTTTCCATGTCCTTGCTACCGCTGTTTTCCTGTAAAAACTGTTTCAGCTATACCACGCCCGGATGATATCCATGTCGTCATAGCCGTATTGTCTCATACGGTCCTTTTCTTCTTCGCTCCAGCCAGTGTCGTTTTCCGTCACCTGCGTTTCATCCTCTGTTTTCCCGATAACGATACAGACATCCCGTTCTGTCATGGCGTCCTCTTTCATACCGTATCTCCGCTTCCTTTCCGCTTTGCGTGGCGCAATCCATCCAGATAATCCGCCCAATCCTGCATCATCCTTCTGCGTTCCGGCAGGTATTCTGCGTAATTGTATGCTGCCCGCACTTCACCCTGTTCTCCGTGGGCAAGCTGCCGCTCTATCCAGTCCCGGTTATAGCCGAGTTCATTGAGCAGCGTGGACGCGATGGAGCGAAAACCATGCACGCTCATTTCGTGCTTCTGGTAGCCCATGCGCCGGAGCGCATTGAGCATGGTCGCATCGGAAATGGGCCGTACCTCCGTGCGGATGGAGGGAAAAAGGTATGTTCCTTCCCCGGAATATTTCTGAAGTTCTCGAAGAATGGATATCGCCTGTCTGGACAAGGGAACAAGATGCTGACGGCGCATTTTCATGCGTTCGGCAGGGATGCGCCACTCCCCGGACTCAAGGTCAAATTCCTTCCATTGGGCAGCCCGCAGTTCCGTGGGACGGGTGAAAACCAGCGGAGCCAGCTTCAAGGCACAGACCAGAGGAAAATAGCCTTCGTAGGCATCGATATCCCGCAAAAGCTGACCGACTTTTTCCGGTTCCAGCACCGCCGCGCGGTGGACCGTTTTTCTCGGCCTCAAGGCTCCCCGAAGATCGGCTGCGATATTGTGCTTTGCCCGGCCTGTGATAACCGCATAACGGAACACCTGATTGATGATTTGCAGCACTCTCCGGGAAGTCTCGTAGTTTCCCCTCTGCTCCAGAGGCTTGAACACGTCCATGATATCCCGTGTTTCCAGCCTGGTGATATGCGTTTTGCCGATGCGCGGAAAAATGTAGGTTTTCAGCCGATACATGACGGTTCCCTGATGCTTTTCAGAAAACTCCGCCATGCGGGTTTCATGCCATTCTCTGGCGATATTCTGAAAGCTGTCGCGTTCCGCCGCGGCTCTGGCCTGCCGCATCTGGCGTTTATGGTCTGACGGGTCGATACCTCTGGACAACATACGCTTCGCGTCTTCGCGGCGTTCTCTGGCATCCTTGAGAGATACGGCAGGATATTCCCCGAAACTGAGCAGCTTGCTCTTTCCGTCAAAACGGTAGGCCATTCTCCAGAGCTTGCTTCCACTGGTGGGAATGAAGAGAAACAGACCGCCGCCGTCGAAATACTTGCGGGGCCTCAGGTCGGGTTTCAGACTGCGGATATGGGTATCGGTAAGAGGCATGGGCACTCCCTGTCTGTCGTTGGACGAAGAGATACCCACATGGATAAAAATATTTTTGATTCCGCGCGGTTATTCATGTAGGTATCAGAAATGTCATACCACATTTCTACCTACGGATATACCCATAAAATGTTTGGATGCAAGCGGACGAAGCTGGACTTCGGGAAACCATACCGGAAAGAAAAAACAAAGAACGCCAAGATGTTATGCATCTTGACGTTCTTCATTGTACTCAATTTTGGCGTCCCCAGGCGGATTTGAACCGCCGTTGACGGCGTGAAAGGCCGCTGTCCTGGGCCGGCTAGACGATGGGGACGTGCCGTGTCGGTGTTATTTATCGAAAAGGTTCGGTGTCGTCAAGCCTTTTTTCTTCGTCGACGCGTTTTTTCCGCGCCTTTCCCCGCTTTTCAAACTCTTCCCAGGACTGAGGATCACGACGCTGCCATGCCCCCTCGTCGAACATCTTCCTTTCAATGGCGGCCGCGGCCTTTTCCAGTCCCGTACCCTCCAGAGCGGAAACGGGAATGCCTTCCGGTCTGTCGAGCAGCAGTGTCACTCTCTCGCTCACCGGCACGGCGTCCCATTTGTTCAGAAGCGTGATGCGAGGAACGTGCTGCAGTTCCATCTCAACCAGAATACGCTCCACGGATTCCATCTGCTGATCCCGTTCGGGATGCGAGGCGTCCACCACATGGATGAGCAGATCCGCGGCCTCCAGCTCTTCCAGCGTAGCTCGAAAGGCTTCTGTCAGCTCCCTGGGCAGAGAACGTATGAAACCCACCGTATCGGCCAGCACAAGTTCCCGCTCCTTCGGAAAGCGCAGCCTGCGCGTAGTGGGATCCAGCGTGGCGAACAGCTTGTTCTCCGCAAGCACGTCGGCCCTGGTCAGCGCGTTGAGCAGCGTGGACTTTCCGGCATTGGTATAGCCGACAAGCGCGGCCAGGGGCAGTCCCTGACGCGCCCGGCGGGCTCTGGTATGAAATCTCTGGCGGCGCAGCTCCTCCAGATCCCTGCGGATGCGCGTGATGCGTTCGCGGATGCGGCGACGCTGCAGTTCGAGCTTGGTTTCGCCGCGTCCCTTGTTGCCGAAGATGCCGCCGGCAAGCCGGTCAAGGGAACGATCTCGTCCGGCAAGACGCGGCAGCGAATACTGCAGCTGTGCCATTTCGACCTGCAGCTTGCCTGCACGGGTGACGGCATGTCTGGCAAAGATGTCGAGAATGAGCTGCGTTCTGTCCATGACGCGCCGCTCCGTCAGCTCGGAAAGGCTGTTGAGCTGGGCAGGACTCAGCTCTCCGTCGAAGATGATGAGGGAGGCCTGTCCCTGAAGCGCCAGCACTTCCAGCTCGGCAAGCTTGGTACGGCCGAGAATGTGCCGGGGATGTATGGAGGCCACGCGCTGAATCATGGTGCCCGTCACCGTGACGCCGGCCGTGCGGGCCAGCTCGGAAAGTTCGGCAAGATGCCGCTCCTGCACGGTTCTCGGCTCCAGAGACACCGACACCAGCACGGCTCGCTCTCCGCTCTCCTTTTCCCCGGTGCTGACGGCGTCGTCGATGACGCGACCGAACTCCTCTTCCAGCGTTTCGGCCTGCCGCGTGAAATCCGTGTCCACACGATCCCATGGACGCATATCATCCACGCGATAGCCGGAATCATCCTGCCCCGGAGCCGGCGGCATGAGATGCGCGCTCTGGAACATGACGGGCTGTCCCCAGTCATCTACGGTAAGCACGCTTATGGAATCAAGGCGCAGAAAAAGAAGGTCCATGAGGTCTTCACGGGAAAGACCCTCGGGAACCAGATGCGTATGCATGAGACGGAGACCGCGAAGGCGGCCCGCTCCCGTACGTACATGAGGAAGCTCGGGGATGAGGATGGAGGAGGCATCCCCGACGATGACCATGTTCACCCGGCCCTGTCTGTCGAGCGCGAGACCGATCTGCCTCGAAAGCAGACGGGACAGAGCCGCCAGCTCTCTCGCCTGTTCGGGGCTGTAGCCCCCCTGCGGAGAGTAGCGACGCTGTCCCAGTCTGTTGAGAGCCTTCAGCTCGCTGGGTTTCAGACCGGCGGTGTTGCCTTCGACCCGGGCGGCTATTGTACGCCTCCGGCCATCCACGTGGCGATCATGTCGTCATAGTTGGACGTGGTGCGGAACGTGACGGCAGCCATGCGGCGGCGGAACTCGAGACTCACTCCGCCCTTTTCGATTTCCTGCATGGCCTCGGCGTAGTAGGAAGGATCGGAAAGCACGAGGATGCTGTTGAAGTTCTTGGAGGAGCCCCGCAGCAGGCAGGGACCGCCGATGTCGATTTCCTCCACCATGGCGGCCGGATCAAGATGCTTTTCCAGCGCGGACTTGAAGTCGTACAGATTCACGACCACAAGATCGAAGGGCTTGATGTTCAGCTCTTCCAGAGTCTTCATGTGTTCCGGCACGTCCTTGTTGGCCAGAATGCCGCCGTGGATGCGCGGATTCAGCGTCTTCACGCGTCCGTTCAGGATTTCAGGGAAGCCGGTCACCTCGCTGACGGCGGTCACAGGCAGCCCCTGTTCCTTCAAAAATTTCATGGTGCCGCCGGTGGAAACCAGCTCAACGCCCTTCTTGTGGAGAAATGCGGCGAATTCCGCCAGTCCGTCCTTATGCGTCACGCTCAGAAGCGCGCGTCTGATGGGAAGAAAATCCATCGTAACCCCCTTTATGAAGTCTTTTCATAGTGCCAAAGGAGCACGTAAATGGCAAGTTCCGACGGCGGCGGAACGGAAAAAGGACATCAGCTGCGCGCGGCATGACGGAGGATTCTTCGCTCCCACGTTCCGGATCCGGAATCCGGCATTTCCTCACGGCCTCCGGCGTGTCTTTTCCGCCCATGCCCGCGCTCCGGATGCACATCTCCGTCCAAACATCACGGGCAGAGACGAAGTGCCGTACGTGCCCGGTCGGACAGCCGTTCCGGCAGCCTCCGGCCGAAGCGCGCCTTCCGGACCTCATGAAAGTATTTCCTTGACATGCGCTCCGTTGCTCCTAGAAACATAACGTACACCCGTAAGGGAATGCATGCCAGGGAGAATGACGATGACGGATTCCTTTGCCGACCTGTTTCTGGAAGCCATGCGCTATGAGCACTGGCTTCGTTTCTATTTTCTTGAGGACGCGGAAGAGACGGGGCACGGCGACGGTCCCCTGCAGTCCTCCCCGGAAAGGGAAATGTCTCTGGACGACATGAACGCGATTCTCGTCGTTCCAGCGGAAGCAGCCGCCCGTTCCCATGAGGAAGAACCGTCTCTTGCCGACATTCTTGAAGCGATGCAGGGACAGCTCGTTTCCATGGAGCACTCCCGGGACGTCATCTTTGCCTGGCTGGGAGAAAGAACGGGGATCCGCCCCGGCACGGAAGAGTTCGAAAGGCGCATGAACGCCCTTGCCGGAGACCTGGAATTCCGCCGCCGTCTGGACGCCTTCCACGGCTGGGTGCAGGAACTGGCCAACAATGAAATTGATCTTCAGGGCAACGCCGTTGCGCCCGGCACCGCCGCAGACGGGCGCATTCCGTCCTTTGCGGAATGGGACAGGGCCTTCCAGTTCTGGTTCAGCCTCCAGAAGCCTCTTGAACTGAACAGCATGGACAAAACACTCTAGAAGCGCCCTGTTTTCCGGACGCCTCGGGAGCGAGACATCTTCGTGCCCCGGACGCCCTTTCCGAGACGAAAACGCCGCCTTCCGAAAACGGAAGACGGCGTTTGTTCTGTCTGTCTGCGGTATGGAGAGCCGGAGCGTGCCTTACATGACGCCCTGCTCGATCATGCTGTCGGCCACCTTGCGGAAGCCGGCGATGTTGCCGCCGAGGACGTAGTTGCCGGGCACGCCGAATTCCTCGGCGGTTTCATGGGCGGCCTTGAAGATGTTGGCCATGATGTTCTTGAGCTTGGCGTCGACTTCTTCAAAGGTCCAGGACTGCATACTGGCGTTTTGAGCCATTTCGAGCTGGCTGGTGGACACGCCGCCCGCGTTGGCGCACTTGCCGGGCCCGAAGGCGAGCCCGGCCTGAAGGAAGGCTTCCACCGCTTCGGGGGTGGAGGGCATGTTGGCGCCTTCGCATACGAGGACACAGCCGTTCTTGATGAGGTTGGCCGCGTCGGCGCCGCTGACTTCGTTCTGCGTGGCGCTCGGGAAGGCGAGCTTGCAGGGCACGTTCCACACGGGATGCTGATCTTTGGGGTATTCCTTCGCGGGGATATACTTGGCGTCTTTGCAGAGCTCGGCGTAGCGGGCGAGGGACGCGCGCTCGACTTCCTTGACCTGCTTGAGGGCGTCGAGGTTGATGCCGGCGGGGTGGTAGATGCAGCCGCGCGAGTCGCTGGCGGTCACGGGTTTGGCGCCGAGCTGGTACAGCTTTTCGATGGTGTAGATAGCCACGTTGCCGGAGCCGGACACGGCGCAGGTGGCGCCTTCCAGATCCATGTTGCGGGCCTTGAGCATGTTGGAGGCAAAGTAGACGCTGCCGTACCCGGTGGCTTCCTTGCGGGCCAGCGAGCCGCCCCATTTGAGGCCCTTGCCGGTGAGCACGCCTTCAAAGCTGGAGGTCAGGCGCTTGTACTGGCCGAACATGTAGCCGATTTCGCGGGCTCCCACGCCGATGTCCCCGGCGGGCACGTCGATGGTGCTGCCGATGTAGCGGAAGGCTTCCGTCATGAAGGCTTGGCAGAAACGCATGACTTCGGCGTCGGACTTGCCCTTGGGATCGAAGTCGCTGCCGCCCTTGGCGCCGCCGATGGAGAGGCCGCTCAGGCTGTTCTTGAAGATCTGTTCAAAACCGAGGAATTTCAAGATGCTCAGGTTGACGCTGGGGTGGAAGCGGAAGCCGCCCTTGTAGGGGCCGAGGGCGGAGTTGAACTGGACGCGGTAGCCGCGGTTCACCTGCACGCGGCCCTTGTCGTCCGTCCATGCCACGCGGAACATGATCTGGCGTTCGGGTTCGACGATGCGTTCGAGAATGCCGTTCTGCTGGTACTTGGGGTCCTTCAGAAAAAGCGGTTCCAGCGAGTGGAGGACTTCTTCCAGCGCCTGAATGAACTCCGGCTGGTGGGGGTTGCTCTTCTTCACACTGCGGATAACTTTCTGCACGTAGCTCGAAGCCATGACGTAAGCTCCTTGGCGGGGACCCCTCCCTTTCTCAGAGGGAGAGAACTCCTGTTTTGACAATTTGAGAAACACACAATCCCGTGGCACGCCCTGAAACAGGATTTCAAGGAAAATGTGTGCCGTTTTTATGCCTTTTTAGTCCTTCTGGCAAGGCGTTTTTGCCGTTTTTCGCATAACTGTGCCTATCTCAAAGGGAATACTGTTATTTACAAAAATGTTAACTACGATTTTGTAACCCCCTTCGCAGTGAACCGGAGGCCTTTGCCCAAATCCGCGGAGGCCGCGCGCGGGGCGTGTCGAGGGCGGCCGTTCGGAGCGTGATTTTGACAAACCCTCGGCCTCGGCATAAGGTCTTCCAATTTATTTGGCCTGTTGGATGGGGTTGGCTTCCCGCTTCGGCGGCCCCATGCGTTTTGGAAGCGTTTCGGGAATCCTTTTATTCAGAGGAGAATGGGTATGGCGGTTCATGTAGTTGATCATCCTCTCGTGCGGCACAAACTGGGCATCCTTAGGAAGGAATCCACCTCCACCAGCGAATTCCGTATGCTGGCCAAGGAAATCGCCCGGTTGCTCATGTATGAAGCCACCAAGCAGTTCAAGACCGAAAAGCGGACCATCAAAGGCTGGGCCGGGCCCGTGGAAGTGGAATCCATTTCCGGCAAGATGGTGACCATCGTTCCCATTCTCCGGGCCGGGCTCGGCCTGATGGACGGCGTGCTGGACATGGTCCCGGGCGCGAAGATCAGCGTCGTCGGCCTGTACCGGAACGAAGAGACGCTGGAGCCCGTAGAGTACTACGTGAAGCTCGCCAAGGAGATCGACCAGCGCATCGCCATTATCCTTGATCCCATGCTGGCGACCGGCGGCTCGCTCATCGCTACGATCGATCTCCTCAAGAAGCGCGGCTGCAAGCGCATCCTCAGCCTCAATCTCGTGTGCGCTCCCGAAGGCATCAAGCGCGTCGAGGAAGCGCATCCCGACGTGGACATTTATACGGCCGCCGTCGACTCCCATCTCGACGAGCACGGCTACATCATCCCCGGCCTCGGCGACGCCGGGGACCGCATCTTCGGAACGCGGTAGCGGGCAGGCGGCGAGGCGCTGCCTCCGATCCGGCTGAGGGGAGCCGTTCCCCTCAAGCCCGGTATGCGGGAGCCGCCAGGGGACAGGGAACATACATTTTTTTCTGAGGAGTGGAGATGGAGTCGGATACGACGTATTCTTTTCGGTTGAAAGATTCCCTGCTCGGTGCGCAGATGCTTTTCGTGGCATTCGGCGCGCTGGTGCTGGTGCCGATCCTGACGGGCATGAGCACCAACGTGGCCTTGTTTACGGCCGGCGTGGGCACGTTGATTTTTCAGATTTGCACACGCGGCAAGGTGCCCGTTTTTCTCGCGTCGTCCTTCGCGTTCATTGCGCCGATCATCTATGGCGTGCAGACTTGGGGGCTTCCCGCGACGCTGGGCGGCATGGTCGTGGCCGGTGCCGTCTATGTGGTGCTGAGCTTCATCATCCGTTGGCGCGGCACGGAGATCATCATGCGCCTGCTGCCGCCCATCGTGACCGGGCCGGTGATCATCGTCATCGGCCTTGTGCTGGCCCCTGTCGGGGTGAACATGGCCCTCGGCAAGGCCGGGGACGGCAGCGCGGTGCTTGTCCCCGAGAACACGGCGCTGATCATTTCGATGGCGGCGCTGGCGACGACGGTGCTCGTTTCCCTGCTCGGGCGCGGCATGATACGCCTTATCCCCATTATGTCGGGCATCGCCGTAGGCTACCTGTGCGCCATCGGGCTCGGCATCCACGATTTCAGCAAGGTGGCCGTCGCGCCGTGGTTCGGCGTTCCGGATTTCGTGTTCCCCGAGTTCCGCTGGGAAGCCATCCTGTTCATCATCCCCATTACCCTTGCCCCGGCCATTGAGCATTTCGGGGACATCATCGCCATCAGCTCGGTGACGGGGAAGGACTTCCTCAAGGACCCCGGCATCAAGAGCACCATGCTCGGCGACGGCATCGCCACGATGCTGGCGAGCTTCATCGGCGGGCCTCCGAATACGACCTATTCGGAAGTGACCGGGGCGGTGGCCCTGACCCGGGCGTTCAACCCCGGCGTCATGACGTGGGCCGCCATTTGGGCCATCGTGCTCTCGTGCGTCAACAAGCTCGGCGCGTTCTTGAGTTCCATCCCCGTCCCGGTCATGGGCGGGATCATGATCCTGCTGTTCGGGGCCATCATGGTGGTGGGCCTGAACACGCTGGTCCGCGCTGGCGAAGACTTGATGGAGCCCCGCAACCTCGCCGTCGTCGCGCTGATCATCATCTTCGGCGTGGGCGGCATGACCTTTAATATCGGCTCGTTCCGCCTCGGCGGCATCGGGCTTGCCGCCGTCACCGGGGTGCTGTTAAATCTCTTCCTTCCCAGAGCGGTTCATGTCCACAAGAAAGTGAAGTCCGAATAGCAAGGATGGAGGCTGGGGAGGGATGTCCGGCAACAACATTCCTCCCTGTTTTCCTCCACAACCCTTTCGAGCGGCGGGAATGCCCGCCGATTGGCCCCTCCTTTCCGATATCCCCCCGGAAACTTTTGTTGTAACCGTGAAGGAAAAGTTTTAGGGGGGATGGGGTGGCGGGAGCCGCGCTGGCAGGTTTTGGAAGGGGTTTCTTCCAAAGGGGGCTTTCCCCCAAAAAAGTCATTTCCGCTCATCTCCGCAACCGAGTTTGCCATGAATGCTGAAATCATTTCGGTAGGGACCGAGCTCTTGCTTGGGCATACGATCAACACGGACGCGGCGTTTGTCGCGCGCGAGCTCTCCGCCATCGGGGTCAACCTGCTTTTTGCCTGCACCGTGGGCGATAATCCGGGGAGGCTGCGGGACGCGCTGGAAGAAGCGCTGGGCCGCAGCGATGTGGTCATTACGACGGGCGGCTTGGGCCCCACGGACGACGATCTGAC
>USNI01000007.1 GCA_900555975.1 uncultured Desulfovibrio sp.
GTAGTGAGCAGAACGTCGAGTTCTGCGGGATCGGGTTCGTCCGACCACTGATAGGCTCTTTCCAGCAGGCTGTTGGTCTGGCCGTAGCGGGCGGAGAGGACCACCACAACCTTGTAGCCCTCCTCAAGAGCGGCGAGCACCTTGGTGCGCACCTTTTTCATGCACTCCAGGTCGGCGACGGAGGATCCTCCGAATTTCTGCACAAGAATACGCATAGGACAATCCTGAAAAAAGGAGATAAGGAACGGTTAAGCCTCATCAACGGGCAGGAAACGTTTTTCGAGCCGTGGGGTCAGTTGGCGCAGAAGAACTTCGGCTGCTTCTCCGTGGGCTTCGATCGTTGCCAGCCGGAAAGTCTGGCATGATTCTTCAGTCTTGTCCAGAGCTTTTGCCCTGTCGCTCCGCACCGGAGCAAGATAAAGATCAAGTCGTTCCGCCGCATGGCGGTCTGCGGCCAGATACTGGGGCCATTCAAGGATGAGAAAGGGATTTCCGTCCTCCAGCATCTCTTCCATTTCTTCGGGCAGCGTTGCGCCTTCCGAGAGGCGATAGAGGTCCGCATGGAGGACTTCGGGATGCGTGGGATAGACGTTGCAGAGCGTGAAGCTGGGGCTGGCGACTTCGGCATGGTCGCCGTCCGGAAGGGCGGACACGAATCCCCGCGTGAATGTCGTCTTTCCGCCGCCGAGATCTGCGAAAAGATAGAGCGTGCGCAAGGAAGTGGGTATCATGGCCTGAGCCAGCATGCGGCCCAGTTCCATGGTGTCTTCGGGGTTTTTCAGAAGGACGGACATGGATCCCCCTTGTTGGGTTCGCCTGCCGGAGCGAGAGCGCGGGGCAGGGCATCGGCTATGTCATGCGGGTCGTTGCCGCGCATGGGAAAATCACGGGAAAGACGTATGCCGGCAAGAGCGTGCGTCCATACTCCCAGCGTTGCGGCAAGTCCTGACGCATGTCCCCGGGCGAGAAGAGCGCCGATGAGACCGGCCAGAACGTCGCCGGATCCTGCCACGGCGAGCTGCGGAACATTCCAGGGCGCGATGACGGAAGGTTCACCGGGAACGGCGATGAGGGTGCCTTCACCCTTGAGTACCCAGACGGCGGACGCCAGGCCGGCCAGTCCGGACAGGGCGTTGAAGCGGTCGGCCTGTACGGAGGAAGGATTGATGCCGAGGAGCGTGGCGGCCTCTCCGGGATGCGGGGTGAGCACGTCGCAGGGACGCAGGAGAGAAAGAAGTTCCGGTCTTGAGGCAAGGGCGTAGAGTGCATCGGCGTCCAGCACCATGGGAGGACGGTTCGGAAGTTTCAGAAGGGCTTCGGCAAAGTCCGCGGCTCCCCTGTCGCGTCCGAGGCCTGGTCCGAAGACCAGCGCGCCGAAGGTCGGCAGCAGTTCGGAAAGCATCCCTGCATCTTCCGCGCACCAGCCTCCGTTGCCGGCTTTTCCCGACAGGGCATGAAGCGTCAGCGCGGGCATGCCGATGCGGGCGGCGTTCAGCACGGGTTCCGGGCCTGCCAGCATGACGAGTCCTGCTCCGGCCCGCAGCGCGGCCCATGCCGAAAGACAGGGGGCCCCCGTGTAGGAAGCGCACCCTCCGGCAACGAGAACCCTGCCTGCCGCGCCCTTATGGGCCGGTCCATGCGGCATCCTGACCGGCGCGGCGTCGAGCTGAGGCATGATGCGGGAGGAGGCGCCGTGTTCCACGACATAGGGAGCGCCTCTGTCCGTCATGCTGAGAAAGGGCATCCAGGTGCGGAACGAGGGGGGACAGGCTTTCTGAACGGCTCTCGGCATGCCTATGGGATGCACTTCAAGCAGGCCCGTGTATTCTTCCGCCTCAGGAAGCAGAAGCCCCGGCTTGGGGGCCTGGAACGTCACCGTCACGTGCGCGCGGACGGCCACGGGCGAGGGCCGGCCGTTGCGTGCGGAAAGTCCGGACGGAATGTCGACGGACAGGACGAGCCGAGCGTCAAGCGCATTGAGCCTTGTCACCAGGCCGGCTTCCCGGTCCCGCAGTTCTCCATGAAAACCGGTACCGAGCAGACCGTCCACGATGATGTCAGGCCTGGAAGGAATGCCTGAGGCATCGTTTTTCCACGCGTCCGCGGAAAAAGCGGGCACGCCGAGCGCCGTGGCCACGTTCAGCCAGTGGAACGCCGCACCTTTGTACTGTTCAGGGCTGCGGGTGCAGAGAAGAACGGGATGCGCCCCGGCATCCAGAAGATGCCGGGCCATGCAGAAGGCGTCGCCGCCGTTGTTGCCGCCGCCGGCAAGCAGAAGTACGGAGGCGCCGTACAGGGAAAGATTCCGTGCGGCAGCCTGCGTCCGCAGACAGTCCATGGCGGCGCGCGCCGCGTTTTCCATGAGCGTTTCCTCGGAAATGCCGGCGGATATGGCGGCTGCGTCCCAGCGTGCCATTTCTTCAGGTGTGGGAACGGGAACGAACATTGTACTTCCTCCTGTCTCGGGCAGGTACCGGATCAGGCCCGGGAAGGGTCTGCGTTCTGGAGAACCGGAACGTTTATCAGGATTCGAGAATGACCACGGCTCCGGCCACATCGCGTTCATGGGAAATGGAGACGTGGACGGTCCGTACTCCCATGCTTTCGGCTCTGGCTGCGGCGGCGCCGTGCAGATGAAGTTCCGGTCTGCCCGAAGCAAGCGGGAGGATCTCCACGTCATGCATGCCTACGCCTTCGGAAAAGCCTGTGCCGAGGGCCTTGACGGCGGCTTCCTTGGCGGCGAAACGTCCGGCCACGTAGGCCGTTCGTCCGGCGGAGGCGGAAGGCAGGCTCTCGCGTTCCCTTTCCGTGAGCACGCGGGTCAGAAAGCGATCCCCGTAGCGTTCGAGCAGGGAGGCTATGCGGGACAGGGCCGTAAGATCGAATCCAGTGCCTTGAATCATGGGAGTCAGTGAAGAATGTTCCAGAGCATCTCACCGGCCGTCACATACAGAAAGACGGCAAAGAAACGCCGCAGGACGGGAACGGGCAGCGTGTGGGCGAGCTTTGCTCCGAGAGGTGCGAAAAAGACGCTGGAACAGGCAATGCCCAGCGTGGCGGGAATGTTCACGTAACCGAGACTCCAGGGCGGAAGCATCGGATCGGACCAGCCTACGACGATGAAGCCGAGGGTTCCGGCAATGGCGATGGGCCAGCTGATGGCCGCGGAAGTGCCTACGGCCTGCCGCATTTCCACCCCGCACCAGCGAAGGAAGGGAACGGACATGCTGCCGCCGCCGAGTCCCACAAGACTGGATACGCCGCCGATGGTGAAGCCTGCGGCGGCGAGCACGGACTTGCCCGGCATGGTTCTGCGCGGATGAGGGTAGAAGTCGAGAAGCATCTGTGTGGCGATGCAGACAAGAAAGACCACGAAAAAGGCGCGAAGTCCCCACGTGGACATGCGTGAGGCAAGCCATGCGGCGCAGATCGTGCCGAGCACGATGGCCGGAGCAAGCCCCAGCACGTATTTCCACAGAACGCCGCCCCTTCTGGCATGGGAGCGCGTGCTTGATATCGCCGTGAAAAGAATGCTGGAGAGCGATGTGCCCACGGCAAGGTGCATGATGAGTTCCTGCGGAATGTCGCCCTGAAGACGGAAGATCATGTTCAGGAGCGGCACGACCACGAGTCCGCCCCCGATGCCGATGAGTCCGGAAAGAAAGCCGGCGATGGCGCCGCAGAGCAGATAGAGAATGATGATGGTCATGGTACAGATTCAGCAGCACGACTGCGGACATGCTGCACGATCCGGATGATCGGGGACCGGAAGGAGAGATGCCGGCTGTGCTGGAAAGCGGAAGTGATTTCTACGGAAAGCGTGTCCGGAAGGGAACGGCGGCCGGTCCGTGGATCGGACCGGCCGGAAAAGTCAGGCCAGGATGTCGGCGCTGATGGACGCGATGTCCGCACAGCCGGTGAGGGCCATGGCCGAGGTGAGCTGTCCCTTGATGTCGGCCACGTAGGAGGTCACGCCTTCGGTCTGACCGCCCACGGCGGCTATAGAGAAGGGACGACCGATGAGCACGGCCTTTGCGCCGAGGGCCAGCAGCTTGAGCACGTCAGTGCCGGAGCGTACGCCGCCGTCGGCAAGCACGGGAATTCTTTCGCCTACGGCCGCAGCGATGCCGGGCAGAACGTCGGCGCCGCCGGGGGTGCCGTCGAGCACGCGTCCGCCGTGGTTGGACACCACGATGGCGTCCACACCGGCGTCGATGGCGATGCGGGCATCGGTCACGGTCATCACGCCCTTGATCATGAACTTTGCACCGCGTTCATGCACGAAGCGGGCGATCTCCGTCAGTTCTTCCGCACTCTTGGGAGCGACGGGGCGGCCCTGCAGACGCAGCGTCACAAGACCTGCCGCATCCACGTCCATGCCCACCACGGGGCAGCCCGTGGCCGTGGCCGCTTCCAGTCTGTTCCACAGAAAGTCGCCTTCCCAGGGCTTGATGAAGGGAATGCCCCATCCGTCGGCCTTGCGGATGGCCGCGAAGGCGCAGTCGGTGATGAGGGAGCCGACACCGTCGCCGCCGCAGCCGATGATGCCCGCCTGCTTAGAGCCGCAGATCACCGCTTCGGCATAGGCGGCTTCATCCACGGGATTCTGGGAGGCGTCGCCCATGTTGAAGGCCACGCCGCCGATGGGGGCGGCGAGCAGCGGCAGTGCCAGCTTGAGGCCGAGAATTTCGGTGGAAGTGTCGGGCTGGGCCGCGGTATGAAGGCAGCGCATGGCCAGCTTCACGCGGGCCAGAGCCTCGATGTTGGCGCGGAAGGACGAGCCGGTACCGAGACCGCCCATGCCGGGAACTTCGCCGGCACAGACCTTGCCGTCGCACTGGGGGCAGACGCGGCAATGGCCCTTCATGCGTTCACGGGCCAGCTGTTTGGTGGATGCGTCCATGATCATCTCTCCTGTACGGTAAAAGGACATTCCGTCCGGCGCGTCGAGGTGACGCGCCGGACGGAGAGGCGGCAGAAAAAGGGTTCAGGCTTTGTGTCTGGCTTCCAGCTCGGCGGCTGCCTTGACGACGGAGGCCTTGTAGCCTTCGCGTTCGGTGCGGATGAGAGCCGCGACGCGTTCATCATGCAGAGCAATGATCTGTGCGGCAAGCCACGCGGCGTTCTTGGCTCCGTTCAGAGCCACGGTGGCCACGGGGAAACCGGAGGGCATCTGCACCGTGGCATACAGGGCGTCGAGTCCGCCGATGGTCGAACCGGCGACCGGAATGCCGATGACGGGCTTTATGGTGCGGGCGGCCACGGCTCCGGCCAGATGGGCGGCCATGCCCGCGGCGCAGATGTAGACTTCGCAGCCGTCGGCTTCCAGTTCTTTCATGAGCTGTTCGGTGCGTTCGGGCGTGCGATGCGCCGAGGTGATGGTATAGCGGTAGGAAATGCCGAGTTTCTTCAGCACGTCGGCACATGCGCCCACGACGGGATCGTCGGAGGCGGATCCGATGAAAATGGCAACCTGGGTCATGAGGGAATCCTTGTGTGTTTGTCGGACGGTACGACCGTCCGTCTCCTCCGGAGCAAAGAGGCGCTTTCCCGGAAGGATTACGGTGATGCTACGCCAGGCCGAGACGCTTCAGGCCCTTGAGGCCGATGTCGCTGCGGAACTGGCTGTGTTCCATGGAAAGGCGGTCCAGTCCTTCGTAGGCGCGTTTCTGCGCGTCTCTGAGATCTTTGCCGAGAGCGGTCACGCAGAGCACCCGTCCGCCGCTGGAAAGAATGCGTTCCCCGTCTCTGCGGGTGCCAGCCTGAAAGACCTGGACGTCGTCCAGTTCTTCGGCGCTGCTGATGCCGGAAATGGGCATGCCCTTGGGATACGAGCCGGGATAACCTGCGGAGGTGAGCACCACGCCGAGAGCCGAGCGGTCTTCAATGTCGAGCTTCACGGTGTCGAGCCTGCCTTCCAGGCACGCCGTGATCACGTCGACGAGATCGTTTTTGAGGCGCATGAGCAGGGGCTGACACTCGGGGTCACCGAAGCGCACATTGTATTCAAGCACCTTCGGCCCGTCTTCGGTCATCATGAGTCCCGCATACAGGATGCCGGTGAACGGCGTGCCGCGACGGGCCATCTCCGCAAGAATGGGGCGGGTCACGATGTCGGCCATGGCGTCGAGTCTTTCATCGGGAAGCACGGGGGCGGGACTGTAGGCGCCCATGCCTCCGGTGTTGGGCCCCTTGTCGCCGTCGAACACGGCCTTGTGGTCCTGGGCGGAGGGCAGCGGCAGAGCGGTTCTGCCGTCGCAGAAGCACAGCAGAGAGACCTCCTCACCCCTGAGAAACTCTTCGATGAGCACGGTGCCGGCCGCATCCCCGAAGGCATGGTCGTCAAACATGAGATCAAGAGCGGCGCGGACCTCTTCATCGGTCATGGCCACGATGACACCCTTGCCTGCGGCCAGGCCGTCGGCCTTGATCACGAGCGGTGCCCCGTGTTCGGCCGCGAAGGCATCGGCATCGGCACGGCTGGTGAATACTCCTGCGGCCGCCGTGGGAACGCCCGCCGCCTGCATGACTTCCTTGGCGAAGGACTTGCTGCCTTCCAGTCTGGCACAGGCCGCCACGGGGCCGAAGCAGGGAATGCCCGCTTCCTTCATGGCGTCCACGACGCCCAGCGTGAGCGGAAGTTCAGGTCCGGGGACCACGAGATCCACGGCCTTTTCTCTGGCGAAAGCCACGAGAGCGGGAATGTCGTTGTCCTTGATGGGAACGTTGACGGCAATGCCGGCCGTACCGCCGTTGCCGGGAGCCACGAACAGTTCCGTCACTGCCGGACACTGCTTCAGCTTCCACGCCAGGGCGTGTTCACGCCCGCCGGAACCTATGATGAGTATGCGCATGGTACCCTTCCTTATTTCATGAACAGCATTTCCTGATAGCTGGGCAGAGGCCAGAGATCGTCGGCAACCATGGTTTCCAGACGGTCAGCCCAGTGACGCAGTGCTTCCATGGCGGGAAGCACGGAATGGAGACATGCCTGGGCGCTGGAGAGCAGATGTTCCTCTTCCGGCGTCCAGTCGAGTTCCGCCGCACGTTCTTCCAGCGAGCGGAGCGAGGCCTCGAAGCCGGCGATGACGTCGGAGAGTTCCTTCAGGGCGTCCGTACCTGCGGGGACGCCCAGGGCGGAGCAGGAGGAAATCGAGGAGGCCAGTTCCTGACGATAGCGCACGGCGGCGGGATATATCTGAGTGCGTGCCATGCGGATGGCAAGGCTGCATTCGGTGTGCACGGTCTTGATGTACTGTTCGAGCTGGATGTCTTCGCGTGCCTTGAGTTCCTGACGGGAGAAGACCTGATAGCGTTCGCAAAGCTCCACCACTTCCGGCGAGGAGAAGACGGGAACGGCGTCGGGCGTGGCCGGATAGTTGGGCAGACCGCGGCGTTCGGCTTCTCTCTGCCAGATCTCGGAGTAGCCGTTGCCGTTGAAGATGACGGCGCTGTTTTCCTCCATCACGTTCTCGATGAACTTCTGCACGGCCTCGCCCAGAGTGAGCTTGTCGCCCTGCATGGCGTTTTCCAGGAACGTGGCGGCATAGTCCAGAGATTCGGCCATCATGGTGTTGAGTACCACAAGAGAGTCCGCGGCGGACATGGAGGAGCCGAGCGCCCGGAACTCGAAGCGGTTGCCCACGAAGGCGAAGGGACTGGTGCGGTTGCGGTCGCCGGGATCGGCGGGGAGCGGCGGAAGCGTGTCCACGCCCACGTTCATCATGCGCTTGCCTGCGGAGCCGACCACATGGCCCACACGGAACTGCTCCAGAACGTCGGTGAGCTGATCGCCGAGGAACAGGGACATGATGGCCGGCGGGGCCTCGTTGGCACCGAGACGACGGTCGTTGGACGCGGAACTGACCACGGCGCGCAGGAAGCCTGCGTGGCGGTGCAGGGCGCGGATGACGGAGCACAGGAACACGAGGAACTGGGCGTTCTCATGGGGATTGTCGCCGGGAGCGAAGAGATTGCCCACTTCCGGGCTGCCGATGGAATAGTTGAGATGCTTGCCCGAACCGTTGATGCAGTCGAAGGGCTTCTCGTGCAGCAGGCAGGACATGCCGTGACGGCGGGCGGTCTTGCGCAGCACGGTCATGATGAGCTGGTTGTGATCGCAGGCAAGATTGCCGGATTCGAAGGTGGGAGCGATTTCATACTGGCTGGGAGCCACCTCGTTGTGGCGTGTCTTCACCGGAATGCCCAGCCGGTAGAGCTGCCGCTCCACGTCGGCCATGAAGCCGAGCACGCGGCTCGGAATGACGCCGTAGTACTGATCCTCGAATTCCTGTCCCTTGGGGGGACGGGCACCGTACAGGGCGCGTCCTGCGATGAGGAGGTCGGGTCTTGCGGAAACGAAGGTGCCGTCGATGAGGAAATATTCCTGTTCAAGCCCGCCGTTGGAGGTGATGGGCATGGTCGGATTCACGCCGAACAGGCGCAGTACGCGGGCGGCCTGCTGATTCAGCGCCTGGCCGGAACGCAGAATGGGCGTCTTCTTGTCGAGGGCGATGCCGGTCCAGGAAAGAAACACCGTGGGAATGCAGAGCACCATGCCGGCCGGGCTTTCCATGAGATAGGCGGGGCTTGTGACGTCCCAGGCGGTATAGCCGCGTGCCTCGAAGGTGGAACGAAGTCCGCCGGAGGGGAAGCTGGAGCCGTCGGCTTCACCCTGCACAAGAGCGCTGCCGCTGAACTGGGCCAGCGCACCACCCCTGCCGTCGGGGTCCAGGAAACTGTCGTGCTTTTCCGCCGTAAGGCCGGTGAGAGGATAGAAGACGTGGGTGTAGTGATCCGCACCGCGTTCCATGGCCCAGGACTTCATGGCATTGGCCACCACGTCGGCCACGGCCGGGTCGAGACGACGGCCGAGATCAATGGTGGTGCGCAGCGACTTGTACACGGCCTTTGGCAGATAGCGCCGCATGGCCTTGTCGTCAAAGACGTTGCATCCGTAATATTCGGTGGGATCGGTACGGCCTTCGTCCGCGACGGGACGGCCTCCCGCAATGTATTCCGCATCATGACGCCGCGTGGCGACGGAAAGAACGGCATGACTGCGGCTGGCATTGGCAGAACTCATGCGAACTCCTTGAAAAAAAAGAGGATCGGCCCGCCGACGGCGGGTCTTTGATTCGAAAGGGGGCCTGCGGCCCGTATCAGTCTATGGATACCACTTCCAGCGCGAAGGTGAGGTCCTTGCCGGCCATGGGATGATTGGCGTCCAGAACGATGTGCGAGTCCGTCACCTTGTCGATGGTGACTTCCAGCTCTCCCTGATCGGTGGAGACGTGAAGCATCATGCCGACCTGCGGCTTGATGGAGGGCGGCACCTGTTCCAGCGGAACGGAAAAGAGCAGTTGTTCCTGTCTGTCGCCGTAGGCTTCCGCCGCAGGGATGGTCACGGAGAACCTGTCGCCGACTTCGTGACCCGTCACGGCCTTGTCGAAACCGGGAATGACCTGTCCGGAGCCGACCTTGAAGCGCAGCGGATTGCCTTCGCGGGAACGGTCGAATTCGGAACCGTCGTTCAGAGTGCCAACATAATGGACAGAAACAGTGTCGCCGGGTTTAATGGGCATGGGAACCTCTGTGGAAGAGTGTTGATGGTTGAGGGACCGATGGGCCGTGCGATCCCGCCCGGAAGGGAGGGGAGGCAACGGAAAGGGCTTTCCGATTGACGGCATCGGCACAGAACGATACCTAACACAGACATTGACCAACTCCAAGAGCATTTATATGGATGGGGGTCTGCAGATGACGCAGGAACAGAAAGGCGACAGACAACCGGGACAGATCAGTCTTCTCGGAACGGCCAGCACCATGGGGCTGCATATGGTGTCCGGACCCGTCGTTGGCGGCGTCCTCGGGTGGCTGGTGGACAAGTGGCTTGACACGTGGCCCGCAGGCGCGGCCGTGGGACTTCTTCTCGGTCTGGCCGCAGGCTTTCGCAACGTATGGATAGATGCCCGTTATCTGGCCAGAAGCAACGCCGCCCGCGACGCCGCGGAAAAGGCCCGCAGGGATGCCGGGCAGCAGGAGAGAGAAAGGCAGCGTCGGCAGAGTCCGTCGGCGCCCGATCCTGCGCGCGCCGCGCTGATTCCCGATTCCGCAGCTTCTCTGACCGAAGCGGAAGGCAAAGCCGAAAGAAGTGATGATCTGACGGCTTCCATCCTTGCGGGAACGGCGGACCCTTCCGAAAGGGACCTCGATGCCCTTGATGAAACGCTGGAAGCCATACGTCGGGAGCTGAAGGATGAGGGCAGGAACGGAAAACAGGAACAAGAATGAGCATAATTGAACAAGCGGACCGCTTCTTCTGGAGACATGGTTTCATCCATGCTCCTCTCCGCCGGGCGGCAAGAAATCTTTTTTTCTTTTCCCTGATGCTTCTCATGGCGGGTCTCGCGGCTCTTTTCTGGGAAACGTTTCTTTTCTGGACTGCCGTCATGTCCATGCTATCCTTCTGGAATTTTTATACTCTTGCTCTTTTTATCCAGCAGGCTCTTCCCTCTTCCATGCCGGAAGAGGACAAACTCGGAGCCGGTCGGGCGCGTCTTGTGAAAAAAGGTTTGCTCATAAGATCGCAATTGAGGCTTTTCATTACCGGAATTTTCGTGTATACAGCATTAGTGTTTTTTCAGGCGAGTCCGGTTGCCCTTGCGGCCGGTCTTTCCACGGCAATGATAATCATTCCGGTCTCTCTGATTTTCCGGGGTTGAACACGCCTGGCACATACAGGAGGATTCCATGGCTGCATCTGGACTGGCTCACCCGCTTCTTCTGTCGACCATTTTTCATATGGATCAGATCACGGTCGCGGGCATGACCATTGAAACCAAGTATGTGTTTTTCACCTGGCTCGGCATGGCCATCCTGCTTGTTGCCGGCATCGTGCTGCGCAAAAACATCAGCCTCGTGCCCGGCAAGTTCCAGCTCTTCTTCGAGGCGCTCGTGGACGGACTGGAGAAATTCGTGCTCAACAACCTCGGTGAGGAGAAGGGACGGCGTTTTGTTCCCCTTCTTGCGTCCATCTTCATTTATGTGCTTACCATGAATCTGCTGGGTCTCGTGCCCGGCTGCGATGCTCCCACCGCCAATCTGAACACCACCATTTCCATCGCTCTGTGCGTGTTCATCTATTACAACTATGTGGGTATCCGTACCTGGGGCTTCGGGTACATCCATCACTTCACCGGTTCCAGCAAGCCGCTGATTCCGCTGATGTTCCCCATCGAGATCATTTCTCATCTCGCCCGTCCGCTTTCCATGTCTCTCCGTCTCTTCGGCAACATCTTCGCCGAAGAAATGACGCTCATCATCTTTTTCGGCTTCGGCGCCAGCATCTATGTCGGCGTGCTGCTCGGCACGGTTCCGATGTATTTCCTGTTCCTGCTCGGCAAGGTGCTTCAGGCCTTCATCCTGTTCATCCTGTCCATGATCTACATCCAGGGATCCGTGGAGCACGCCCACTAAGCCGACCTGACATCGGGGGAATGGCCTTTCGGCCTCAACACTCATAATTGTAATGGAGTTTTACCATGCGCAAGATCGTTCTTACGACCCTGACCACCCTCCTGCTTGTTTCCATCGCCGCCGTTGCCTTCGCTGCTGACGGCGCCGACGCCAGCGGCTTCGGCCTCGCCGCCGCCGGCATCGCTCTCGGCATCGGTCTCGCCGCTACCGGCGGCGCCTGCGGCCAGGGTGCCGCCATCAAGGCTGCCTGCGAAGGCATCGCCCGCAACCCTGACGCTTCCGGCAAGATCTCCCAGTCTCTGATCCTGGGCCTCGCCTTCATCGAATCTCTGGTCATCTACGCCCTTCTCGTTGCGCTTATCCTGCTCTTCGTGAAGATGTAGTTGCATTTATCGGGCGGGAAGGATATATTTCTTTCCGCCCCTATTCTTTTAACCGGCCAAGACGATGAACCAGACTCCCAAATACGAACATATTCCTCGCGCTACCATTCAGCGGCTCGCCACCTATCTCCAGGTTCTTGAAGCCATGGACAAGGATGGCGTTCAGGTTATTTCTTCCGAACCCCTGTCCCGGGCTTGCGACGTCAATGCCTCCCAGGTTCGTAAGGATCTCGCCTACTTCGGCGAATTCGGCGTTCGCGGTGTGGGGTATTATGTCTCCTATTTGCTGGAAGTCATCAAGGCCTGTCTCAATGCCAACCGTGAATGGCGTGCCGCGCTGGTCGGCGTAGGCAACATGGGCAGGGCGCTGCTCAACTATCAGGAATTCCGCCGTCACGGATTCACCATCGTGGGGGCTTTTGACTGCGATCCCTTCAAGATCGGTGAGAAGCTCTACGGCCTTGAGGTGTACTGCACCAAGACCCTTATGGAAAAGGTGCCCGAACTCGGCATCGAGATCGGCATCATCACCGTGCCGCCGGAACGTGCCCAGCGTGCGGCCACGCAGCTTGTGGACGCCGGCATCAAGGGCATTCTCAACTACTCGGCCGCCCGCATCACCGTACCGGATCATGTGTTCGTGGAATACGTCAACTTCTTCCATCAGATTTATTCCCTGACATTCAATATCTCCACCAAGCAGCGCTGATCTTTCTGCCCCGTCATATGTTTATCCGCCGGAAGCTCTTCGGAAGCTCCGGCGGATTTTTTATGCGTTTCTCACGACATCCGGAGACCGCGCGCCGGCAGTCTCCCGAACTGAGCGGATATGGTGACGTCCTTTTTCCGGTCGCTGCGCCTTTGAGTCGTCGTCTGCGGGAAGAGAATCCAAAAAGCGTGGAAAAGTTTCCGGGACGGCAGACGGAAAAGTGTTCGCATGCCATCCTACGGAAAAGGATCTTCCGTCCGGTGCTCAACCGCGACCGCCGGGGAGAAACAGCCAGAGAAGAAGTTTCGGGGATTCTTTTTTTGTTTCGGGCTTTTCGGCAGGGCTTGCAGCATGAGGGTTTCGCTGAAGGCTCTTCTTCGCCCGGTCGGTAGAGCGCGGAACGCGGTCGCCGGATGTCGTTTGGGAAAGGTGTCTTTTCGGAAGACACTTTTTTGAGCGGCACTTGGAGGGAAAAGCGGAAAATCATGAAGTATCACTCCCCGCCGGCCATGAGAAAGAGTCCGCGGGAGTTTTTTCAGGTTGAGGCGGAAAGAGGGAAGCTCTTTTTTCTGTGTTTTTTTCTGAGAAGGAGAGCGTAAGTACGACTCTGCTGTCCGCTCTGACCGGGGTGGAGCCGCTTTTTTACTTTTTCTGCGAAGTTTGCCAATAATGGGCGCTCTATCTACTTGCTCATCCGGCCGCCATAGCTTATCAATAAGGAAAGAGCGCAGAAAGAAACATAGTCGTTCCATCCATGTTTCCGGTGCTCTTTCTGCAAGCAGGGCCGGTGGAAACCGGCGTGTAAAAAAATGCTCGGAACCGGTGCGGTCGGTATGCCGCCGGTTCTCAAGGAGATAGAAGAGTTATGGAAAAGTTGGATCTGCTGGCTCAGCGTATCGATAGTCTCATTCAGGAACTGGATCGTCTCCGGGAGGAGAATCATCAGCTCCGCGAGGAAGGAAATCGTCTCCGTGAAGATCTGGAACTGGGGCAGATGGCCTCGGAAGAGCTTCAGGAACAGCTCAATCGTGAACGCAGCGTCCGTGACGAGACCTGCAACAGGGTCGATGCACTGATCAGTCGCATTCAGAGTACTTTGCCTGCCGCTGAACCGCAGCAGAACGGTTAATGGCAGGCGGCCGCCATGCACAGCTATCATCTTGATCTCTGCGACCTCCAGGTCGCATTCCGTACCGAAGCCGGTCCTGAACGGGTGGAACGTGCAAGACAGTACGTGGAAGAGAGATATGGCAGGGTAAAGGCGCAGGGCGGCCAGTTCGGCAGAGACAGGTTGCTGGTCATGCTGCTCATAAGCATGGCGGACGACCTGCTGGAACTGCAGGAGAGAAACAGTCGGGCGGATTCCAGACTGGATGAGCTTCTGCAGAACTTGAAGGAAAACACTCCGGAAGGGAGCGGTATGGAGTAATCCGCTCAAAGGATTCAGCCCCCCCCCCGGAAAGTCCATATTCCCT
>USNI01000008.1 GCA_900555975.1 uncultured Desulfovibrio sp.
GCTGACCGACGCCGCCCTTGCTGGGTCCGTAGGCGCCGGAGAGCGGCGTGACGCGGAACTGCGTGTTGGAGGAGGTGTTGACGATGACGCCCTTGGTGCCGGTCTTGATCATGGCCTTGGCCACAGCCTGTCCCACGAGGAACTCGCCGGTCAGGTTGACGTCGATGACCCTTCTCCAGTCGTCTTCGGTCAGATCGAGGAAATTCTTGAAGATGCCGATGCCGGCGTTGTTGAACAGAATGTCGATGCGGCCCCAGCGTGCGACGGCCTTTTCCACCATGGCGTCCACGGAAGCCTTGTTGCTCACGTCGCAGACGATGCCGTAGAAGTCGTCCGGCATGGAGTCGCAGACGGTCTTGATGGTATCTTCTTCTATGTCGGCAATGATGACCTTGGCGCCTTCGGACACAAGGCGGCGGGCCAGGTTTTCACCGAGGCCGTTGGCACCCCCGGTAACAAGTGCGATCTTACCTTCGAATCTTTTCATTTCTGCATCCTTATGCTTGCGTGCCTACAGAACCCGATAGCCGCCGGTGACATAGTAGAGGGCGCCGTTGACGAAGCTGGCTTCGTCGGAGGCGAGGAACAGGGCGACGGCCGCCGCTTCTTCGGGCTTGCCGTAGCGCTTGTCCACAAGCTTGTTCATGAACAGGGCCACGCGTTCGGGATTGGCGCGGGTTCTGGCGGTCATGCGGGTCATCATGGCGCCGGGACCGAAGGCGTTCACGCGGATGCCGTACTTGGCCAGTTCCAGGGCCATGACCTTGGTCAGCTGCATGATGCCGGCCTTGGAAGCCGCATACGAGGCCGTCGTGGGGGAGACGAGATCGCAGGCGATGGAGGCGGTGTTGACGATGGCGCCCTTGATGCCGAGCTTGACCATTTCGCGGGCGACAGCCTGATCGACGAAGAACAGGCCCTTGATGTTGGTATCGAAGTTGGAGTCCCAGTTCTCTTCCGTCTCATCAAGGAACAGGTTGTAATTGCATACGCCGGCGTTGCTGAACAGCACGTCGATGCGTCCATACTTCTGCATGGTCTGCCAGACCATATTGTCCACGGAGTCCTTGCTGCGCACGTCGCAGACAATGCCCGTGACCTTCTCGCCCAGTTCTTCACAAGTGGCCTTGAGGGTATCCTCTTCGATGTCGGCGATGACGACGCCCCTGGCCCCTTCTTGTACCAGACGTGTGGCAATGGCCTTTCCCATGCCCTGAGCGCCGCCGGTAACGATGGCAATCTTACCTTCGAATCTGTTCATTGTTCCTCCGTTTATTCTTCAGGTCGGACTCCGGCTGATCCGGATGCCCGAACGGAAGCGTCACCTGCGTTCCGTTTCCACCGGGGAAAGGGAACATTGCGTTTGTCTAAAATTTTGCAAGAAGCGTGCCAAAGTAAGTTTTTTCTCAAGCTGCGCATGGGGCCATTTTTAAAAAGATTATAATTCTGCGATGTTATCTTTTTTGACGCAAAAAATGGGAAGAAAATGGAGCAGAGGAGGACAGAAGGAGGAAAGGGACATGTACACCTTGTGTTTACAAAGCGTTATTTTTGTTCATAACTGTTCATTTATGTTCATAATATGGCAACATAATTTATAACCAATTGTTTTTATTTATAAAAAAATAATATGCCAGGGCACTTTTTCGTGGAAATGACGAAAGCATGTTTTCTTTTTCGTCGTCCGGATCGGTCGAGAAAAAGACTTCTCTCTTAAGGTATTGGTTGGAATTACTGGGCTTTTTTTTTGCTTATTTTTTTTGAAAAAGGAATTTTTAAAAATAAAATTAATATTTTCATATGGTTGTATGACATACATCCGTTTTTTTCTCCGTTTTGGGATCAGATGATGGCATGATTCTTGCAAAATGGAAGAAAAGTTCTGTTTGAGCCTCAAGGCACAAGTTTTCAACACTAAACGGAGTATGCCACGTGTACCACAAAACACTTCTGTCGCCTCTCAAGCTGACGGACACGCTGACCCTCAAGAACCGCATGATCAAGTCGCCGCAGTCCACCATGTACTGGGATGACGGCTATTTCATGTCGGATCGCGTCATCGACTTCTACGAAAGCATCGCGAAAGGCGGTGTGGGGCTGATCATTCTGGCGGGCATTCTCTGGTATCCGGCCCATCCGGGCGGTATCTACGGTGCTCTTTACGACGACAAGTATCTGCCGGGCATGAAAAAGTTCGTGGAACGCATGCACAGACACGGCTGCCCGGTCTTTTGTCAGTTCCATCACACCGGCCCTTCCTCGCCCAGCGACGACAAGGGAGGACGTCCCTTCGGTCCTTCTCGTCTGGAACAGGAGGAAATGGCTTCACCTCTTCCATACCTTCATGCCACCCGCGAACTGACGCTGGAAGAAATAGAAGAGCACAAGCGCCGCTACATTGATGCCGCCGCCCGTGCCAAGGAAGCCGGTTTCGACGGCGTCGAGGTGCACGCCGCCCACGGCTACTTCCTGGCCAGTTTCCTGAGCCGCGTGTGGAACAGAAGAACCGATCAGTACGGCATACAGAACTTTGAGAATCGTACAAGACTCATGGTGGAGATCATCGACGGCATCCGCGAACGCTGCGGCGAGGATTTTCCCATCGGCGTGCGCATCAACGGCGAGGAGTACGGCGCGAAGGGGGCCATGACGCTTGAGGAATCGAGGGAAATAGCCAAGATTCTCGACAAGAAGGGCGTCTGCTACATCAGCGTTTCCGGATACGGCTTCGGACCTCTTCCCATGACCTATGTGCCCGACTATTTCCCCTATCCCGAACCTGAGGACTACATGAAGCCCTACATGGACAGGTACAGAGGGGACGGCGTGTACGCCTACTGCGCCGAGGAGATCAAGAAGGTGGTCAATGCTCCCGTCGTGGCCGTGGGCCGCATGGACGAGAACAAGGCCGAACGCATTCTTTCCCAGGGCAAGGCGGATCTCATCGCGCTCGGCCGCACGCTGTGGGCCGATCCCGAATTTCCCAACAAGGTCAGGGACGGCCGCATCGACGACATCGTGCGCTGCACGCGCTGCGCCACCTGTGAAGATCCGCCCCGCGGCGCCCGTCGCTGCCGCGTGAATCCCGCCATGGGGCGCGAAACGGAACTGGAGATCAGGCCTGCCGGCACCTTCAAGAAGGTCATGGTCATCGGCGGCGGTCCCGCCGGCATGGAAGCCGCCCGCGTGGCCGCGCTGCGCGGTCATGACGTGACGCTCTACGACAAGGAGGCACAGCTTGGCGGACGCATCAAGCTGGCTTCCATGATCAAGGGCTGCGCCGTGGAAAACGTGCTGCCCATCTACGATTATCTGACCACGCAGATCGCCAAGCTCCCCGTCAGGCTGCGTCTCGGAACCACCGTCACGGCGGAGACCGTCCGTCAGGAAAAGCCCGATGCCGTGGTCATCGCCACGAGCAGCCCCTATGCGGTGCCGGAGATTCCCGGCATCCATGGTTCCAACGTGTCCACCATCAAGGGGCTTGCCGGCAAGGTAAAGCTGCCCATGCGTCTGTTCGGACCGCAGCTGCTGGAAAAGCTCACCCACATCTTCCTGCCCGTGGGCAGGAGAGTCGTGGTGCTCGGCGGCCAGATCGAAGGCGTGCAGGGCGCGGTGTTCCTCAAAAAGCGCGGCCGTGACGTGACCATCGTCGAGGAGAGCGCCTCCATAGGCGCCGGCATTCCGGAACGCTACTTCCAGCGCATAGGTCCCTGGTTCGCCAAGAAGGGCGTGACCGTTCTCACGGAAACCAGAGCCGAAGAAATCGCGAAGGATGGCGTCAAGGTGCGCATGAAGGACGGCACGCAGAAGTTCATTCCCTGCGACAGCGTCATGGTGCTCATGCCGCAGGTGCCGGACACCACGTTTGCCGACAGCCTGAAGGGACTGGTTCCCGAGATTCATGTCATCGGCTCCGCCCTCGGTGCCGAAAACGGTCTGCTCAAGCATGCGCTGCTTGACGGCCGCCGCGCCGGCTGCCGTCTGTAGTCTCTTGTCCGCAGCGTGTTTCCCGGCGGGTGCGCTGCGGACCTCCGGGCATTTCCGCATCACGAGGATGTCCTGAGCCTGGTCGACCGCCGCATTCTCAGTCCGGCGGCGATGTTCGCGATGCGACGTTCCGGCTTCTGCGATTGACATCTCCTGAGATCGCGGAAGCCGGAAGCGGAACGTCAACGTTGCGGATGGCGTACGGGAGCAGCCACTCCCGGTGGAACACCTGTCCGGCGGTCATGCTCCGTGCCCTCACAAAGGGCGTCCCCTGCAGAGCCTCCCTGCGGCCTCGCGCCGCAGGGAGGCTCTGTTTCAACGTCCGGCATGGAAAGCGCCGGAGTTGTCGGGAGGCATTGAAGCATCGGCGAAGAAAGCATCTTGACAATTTTTTTAGTGATCACTAAATATTTATCAGACGAGATTTTCAACCGGTATCAGGAGTCTGAACATGACGTTCACCGAACCGGTCATGCGTCCGCCGCAGGAAGCGCATTCCCTGCTGCTGCGCGCGACGCAGGGCTGTTCCTACAACAGATGTCAGTTCTGCTATGTTTCTCGGGGCTATCCGTTCATGGCCGTCACTCCGGCGCAGCTTGAGCGGGAAGTCGTCGCAAAGAAGGGGCTTTTTCCTGATGATGCGGCGATTTATCTGACAGGCTCCAATCCGTTCGTGCTGCCTGTCGGAACGCTGATCGACTATCTTCTTGTTCTGAAGCGTCATGTACCTGGGTTCAGCCGGGTGAGCATGCAGAGCCGCATCGGCGACATCGCCGGAAAGAGTCTCGAAGAGCTGAAGGAGCTTTGCAGGCTGGGGCTGCGGCATCTCTACACAGGGGTGGAAAACGGCAGCGACAGCGTGCTCAGCCTCATGAACAAGGGGCATTCCGCAGCCGAAGCCGTGGAACAGATGCACCGGCTGGACGAGGCGGGCATAACCTGCACCGCCTTCTACATTCTCGGCATGGGAGGAAAGGGCATGGGGAGGAGCAGCGGAGAAGCGACTGCCCGCATGTTCAATCAGGTTCATCCCCGGCTCATCACCACCACGGGCATGACTGTCTTTCCCCATACCCCTCTGGCGGAAATGGTCGCACGCGGGGAATTCACCGAGGCTTCGGAGCGGGAGAAGATTGAAGAACTTCAGATCTTCCTGAAAACGCTGGATATCGACGTCTTTTATGACGGCATCCATTACCTGAATCCTCTCAACTATCGCTTCGCCGTCAGGGACAGGGACTCCAGGCGGCGTGTCCTTGAAGACATGGAGGACGTGCTGCGTTCCTGTTCGGATGAGGAACTGGAGAACATGGTCAGCCGTCCGCTCAAGCAGTCCCTTTGAAGGGATCGGCGGGATCTGGCCGCGTCTTTCTGCACGCCGGAGACGGAACGGCGGCAAAGATTCCGGGAATGGAGTGCCGGGAAACGAGGCGTGCAACCATGTGGAATAAGGCGGCAAAAGCCCTGATTGCGCAGGGCGGAAGTCATGTCCGGCGTCTTTGCCGGACATCAGTCCATCAGACAAGGATGAAAAACAATGAAGAAGCTTTCCCTTATTGAGGCGTCAAGGTTCACCTCTCCCAATCCCGTTTCCCTCATCTGCACCAGAACCCCGTCGGGAGTCACGAATCTGGGCACCGTTTCCTGGTGGACCTTTCTGAGTCTTGAACCGGAAATGATCGGCTTTGCCATGATGAAGCCTTCCTATACCGGAGAAATGGTGAGAGAGAGCAGACAGGTCGTTCTGACGGTTCCGGGAGAAGCGCTGGCAAAGCAGGTCATGCAGTGCGGCAGTTCAACGGGAAGAACGAGAGACAAGGCAAAAGATTTCCATGTCGCACTGACGGACATTCCGGACAGCAACATTCAGATACCGGTTCATTCCGTCGTTGCCATGCAGTGCGAGCTTCGCGAATACGTCGAGGTCGGAGATCATTACTTCTACATCTGCCATGTGAAGAACGTGTATGCCAATGAGGACGAGACGCCGCTGTTTGCCTGGAAGGGCTATGCCAGAGTAGCGCCTGCGAAGGAAGCGTAAGCAGGGAAAACGGTCGTCGGAACGGCGTCCCGGCATGACGACCGGGCAGACGCTGCAGGACAAGAGTGCTTTTTCTCCTTCGGGAAACGGCACTCTTTTTTTCAGCATGAGACAGCGGGAAGGACGGCGGATGCAAGAAACTCCGTGCGTGTCCGGGGAAGGCAGAAACGTCATGCCCCGTCGTGACGCGGCGTCCGGGGCGGGACGACGCTTCCGCCGGCACGGCAGGGGCGGAGGGGAACCCTACAGGTTCTTCAGTGCGTTCCAGATGGCCTCGGCCTTTTTTCTGCCGATGCCGGGCAGGGCAAGAAGATTGTCCAGCGAGGCCTTCTTCATGTCCGCCACGGAGTCGAAGTGTTCCCAGAGCAGTCTGGCCGTGTGCGGTCCGATGCCGGGCAGCTGCTGAAGTTCTCCGCTGAAGGCCTTCTTTGCCCGGGCCTGCCGGTGCCGGCCTATGGAGAAGTCATGCGCGGCGTCGCGCACCACCTGCAGAAAGAGCAGCTCCGGACAGCCTTCCCGCAGGGGAAGAGGATTGCTCCGGCTGGGCACGAAGATGCGGTCGGCAATGTTGCCCGCTCTGCGGTCGGCGTGACCCTTTTCGTCGCGGGCCTTGGCGATGCCGGCCAGCAGGAAGGGCAGCTGACCGCCCTGTTCTCCGGCGGCAAGCTCCTCGCACAGCACCCTGTTCACGGCGGCAAGCTGGCCGCGTCCGCCGTCGATGAGCAGAAGGTCGGGCCAGGGTTCGCCGTGTTCCAGTCTTTTCTGCGCCCACCGGGAAAGCGCCGCGTAGTCGTCGCCGCCTGCGCCTTCGATGTTCCAGACCCGGTAGTCCTCCTTGCGCGGACGGCCGTCCTCGTAGACCACGACGCCCACCTTGGTGGTTTCGCCGCCGGTATGGGAAACGTCGGCGCATTCCACGCGGTTGACGGGCCTGTCGAAGCGGAAGGCGTCGGCCAGTTTTTCCGCCAGTCCGGCGTCCCTTCTGTTCCGGGCGGCTTCACGGGCATTGCTGCGGGCCATGTCCAGCAGATGGCGTTCTTCCTCATTGCGCGGCACGGCGATGCGCACCGGTCCGCCGCGCATCTCCGCAAGCACGTCCTCGAGAGCCTCAGCGCCGCCTTCCTCTTCGTCCGCGCAGCGGCAGGGCGAAGACAGGCGTTTTGCGGCCTCATCATGTTCCATGAGCATGGCGGCCGCCTGTCCGATGAGGGAATCAGGCCGGCCGGCGGCGTCCGTGGCGTCTTTCGTCCCGTCCGTGGCGGTGAGGGTATGTTCTCCGCAGAAGCAGGGCGTGCCTTTGTCTTCGGCAAGAAAGGGAGATCCCATGGTCGCGGAAGTGCGCGGAGAAACGAGCGCGCTCTGCGAGTCCACGGTGAGACCGGAACCAGTCATGCCTGCCTCCCACGGCAGATAGGGGAGAATGATGCGCGCAGGGATGGAGCGTCCGGCGTGGTAGAACTGACCGAGAAAGCTCCACAGAAGTTCGGAAGCGTCTTCCAGTCCCAGTCCGGGCCAGAAGAAGGCGCTGCGGTCCTGCACCAGACCATGCCGCACGAACACGATGCCGAGCGACAGTCCGTCGGGAAGACTGACCAGACCGAGCACGTCCATGTCGCCGCCGTTCTGCAGCACGATGGCCTGCTTCTCGATGGTCTGTTCCACGGCGCGGATCTGATCGCGCAGCGACGCCGCCCGTTCGAAGTCGAGCGCGTCGGAGGCCCGTTCCATGGCCTCCCGGAGCAGATCGATGAGTTCCGTGGATCTGCCCGAGAGCAGAAGCGTTACTCTCCGTGTCAGATCGGCGTAGGCTTCCCGGCTGATTTCGCCCGTGCAGGGCGCCGAGCACAGATGAATGTGATGGTAGAGACAGGGCGTTTCCCTGTTTTTCATGGCCTTGTCGGAGCAGCGGCGCAGGGGAAAGATGCGGTGTATGGTCTTCCAGGTCGCGCGGGCGGCCGTTCCGGACGTGAACGGACCGAAATATCGGGCGCCGTCGCGACGGTTCATGCGCCGGACGATTTCAAGTCTTGGAAAGGGATCCTTTTCCGAAAGACGGAACATGACGTACTGCTTGTCGTCCCGCAGACAGATGTTGTAGTGCGGACGGTGCTTCTTGATGAGGCTGGCTTCAAGAAGCAGGGCTTCCTTTTCCGTGGTGGTGGTGAGAAATTCGATGCCGGCCGCACGGCCTATCATGGCCGAGGTCTTGGCCGTGAGCTGGTCGGCGGGCCGGAAATAGGACAGAACGCGTCGGCGCAGGTTGCGGGCCTTGCCCACATAGATGATGCGGCCCCCGGCGTCCTTGTACAGATAGACGCCGGGAGTCGCGGGAATGCTGGAGGGGGCGGGACGCTCCATCGAAACGAACCTCAGCGCTGGAAGCGCACGTCGCCCTTGCGGTGGTATTCCAGAGACATCTTGTCCTGAACGACCGGCAGCGCGGTGGGATAGTCTCCGGTGAAGCATGCCGTGCAGTAGTGTTCGGGATGGGACACCGATGCCAGCAGGCCTTCCAGGGACAGATAGTGCAGGGAGTCGAGTCCCAGCATTTCCGCGATCTGTTCCGGGGTGTACTTCGTGGCGATGAGATCACTCGGAGAGGGGAAGTCGATGCCGTAGAAGCAGGGATGCTTGATGGGCGGACTGCTGACGCGGAAATGCACGGCCTTTGCTCCGAGTTCCCGCAGCTTGGCCACGCGCGTGCGTATGGTGGTGCCGCGGACGATGGAGTCGTCGACCACGTAAAGACTTCTGTTTTCGATCACGGAGCGCACGGGATTGATCTTCACGCGCACGCTGAACTGACGCATGCTCTGGGAAGGCTGAATGAAGGTGCGGCCGACATAGTGATTGCGGATGAGGGCGTGCTCGTAGGGAACGCCCGCTTCCTGCGCCACGCCGAGAGAGGCGTATATGCCGGAATCGGGGAAGGGAATCACGCATTCGGCGTCGGCCATGGATTCGCGTATGAGATTGCGTCCCATGCATTTGCGGCACTGATAGGCGTCTTCACCGAAGATGCGGGAATCGGGTCTTGCAAAGTAGACGAGTTCGAAGATGCACTGTCTGATCGGCACGTCGCCGTCATGGATGCGCACGCTGCGGTACTCCAGCGCGCCCGGCTCCACGATGACCATTTCTCCGGGATCCACTTCACGGATGTATTCCGCCTCCAGCAGATCAAAGGCGCAGCTTTCCGAGGCGAACACCCATGCGTCTTCCATGCGGGCCATGCTGAGAGGATGGAATCCATGCGGATCGCGCACGGCATATATCCGGCCCTCGCTCAGAATGAGCAGGCTGTAGGCGCCCTCCACCTTGTGGCAGGCCTCGATGATGGCCTGTTCGAGATTGCCGCAGGACAGGGCGCGGGCAATGAGATGGACGAAGATTTCACTGTCGATGGTGGTCTGGAAGATGCATCCGTCGTTTTCCAGTTCCCGGCGCAGCTCCGCCGCGTTGGTGAGATTGCCGTTATGCGCCAGGGCAAGCTGCACGCCGTTGCGCACGCGCACGAGCAGCGGCTGGGCGTTGCGCAGCTGAGGCTTGCCGGTCGTGGAGTAGCGCACGTGACCTATGGCCGTTGCGCCGGTGAGATGCTTCAGATCCTCTTCCTTGAACACGTCCGGCACAAGTCCCATGCCGACGTGCAGGTGAGAGGATCCCTCCCTTTCGTCCCATGAGACGATTCCCGCGCTTTCCTGACCGCGATGCTGCAGGGCATACAGACCGAAGTAGGCGAGCCGGGCGGCGTCTTCATGACCGATGATACCGAAAATACCGCACATATGCCCTCCTTGAAGGCAGTAAGCAGAGCGGCCCGTCCGATACCGGACAGGCAGCAGCGTGTCTATTCTTCCTCGTCGGAACTTTCGTGCTGTTCCTGGACGGGGCAGGGGTTGAATTCCTTGGGATCGTCGAAAATATGTATCCCGTGAGGATAGTTGGCATGCTGAGGACGGGGCAGCTTGTTGCACACGTAGTCCACGTGTTCGCGCAGATCCTCGGCCGCGCGGGTCCAGAGCGGATCGAGCACGACCTTGATGCCTTCCTCGCGGGCGAGCTTCACGGCGGGAACGTAATCGGCGTCGTTGGCCACGATGACGAGACGGTCGGTCTGTCTCTTGTAGGCCAGCGCGGCGATGTCGAGACCAAGAAGCATGTCCACGCCCTTCTGACGGATGTCGGGATAGATGTCGCCGGCCTCGATGTCGTTCACGCTTATTTCGCCGGCCATGAGTTCGCCGAGACGATTGGCGTCAAGCTGCCACTGGCCGGCCTGCCAGGCGGAGCGGCCGAGACGCAGCGTGATTTCCGGCGTGACGCGCAGCGACTGCAGAAACTGCTGCTTGCGCGCAATGAGCGGCGTCTGGGAAAAGTCCATGGGGCCGCTCAGCGGATGCTCGCCCTTGCCCGTGAAGGGAAGAGCGTCATAGAAGAGAATGCGTCCCACGGTCTCGCCGGGGGTGAGGTGGGAAAGACAGTGACGGCGTATGCCCTGTCCGTCGAAATAGAACGCCTTGAGCGAAATGATGCGCTTGCGCATGAATTCGCCATCAACGACAAATGTTACACGAGCCATTCTAGCAACCTTTTTTTACCGGGATGTGCCCGATTGAGGATATAGGGTTCAAGGCCATGGACGTTTTACCTGTGTTTCCGTGGCGATGTGCGGAAACGGAAGAAAGAAGGACGATAGTGTCAGGGAAACATTCTGTCAAGAATACAATATGCTATGCATGCCGCGCCGTCGGGATTCCATGGCTTCGTGAGACGGCATGCATGTGTCCGCGGCCGGACCGCTCCGATGAATGCGGGGGGGGCGCCGCTTCTGCCGTGCTTTTTTCAGGGAGACCGTCCTTTTCTTCCGGATCGTGCACGGCTCCCGTCCGGAAGACGTCTCGCGGAGCTTGCCCCGGAAACGGGTTCGGAGTATTCTTTTTCCTCCCCTGGTGAATGAAGCGTTTTTTTTCTTACAATACAGCCGGATGCGCGACGTTTTTTTTCGTCATGTCGAGAGTGTGTATGGCAAAAGTCAGTGTTCTTTATCTCAGAGACGCCGCGGCTCTGTACGGGAGCGGCATTTCCTATGCCACGGCAGGTTCCGCAGGCATGGATCTTCGCGCCTGTCAGGATGAGGATGAGATTCTCATCCGGGCCGGGGCGAGAGTTCCGGTGCCTTCCGGCATCTGCATCGAGCCGGATGCGCCGGATGTGGCCGGTTTCGTCTATTCACGCAGCGGACTCGGCGCCGTCAGGGGACTTGTCGTGGCGCAGGGAGTCGGCGTCATCGATGCCGACTACCGGGGAGAAATCGTCGTGTGGCTGCTCAATACATCGGACGTCCCCCTGTCCGTCCGGCGCGGGGAGCGCGTGGCTCAGCTCGTGTTTCAGCCCGTCCGCCGGCTGGAGCCTCAGACGGCGGACGTCCTTTCCGAAACGACCCGCGGAAGCGGAGGCTTCGGTCATACCGGCCGGGCCTGATGTCATTGTCGAGGTTCTCATGTTGCCTTCTCTTGAATTTCCTGCGGATCCCTCATGGTCTGTTCCCGACGAGGCGCGTTGCTCGGCCCTGTGGGACAAGTACGACATGATGCCGCACATACGTGAACACTGCCGCGCCGTGGCCGATGTGGCTGCAGAGATCGTGCGCCGCGCCGAGAGCCGGGGCGTCATTGCCGAAGGCAGAACGCTGACCGTTCCTCTCGCCCTTGCCGCCGGTCGTCTGCACGATCTTGCCAAAAGCTATACCATAAGACACGGCGGCAGTCACGCGCAGCTCGGAGCCGCGTGGGTGCGGGAGGAAACCGGAAATCCCCTGCTCGCGCAGGCCGTGCTCTTTCATGTGGAATGGCCCTGGAGCGGCGGAGAACTGGATGATGTCAGAGATCCCATGCGCCTGCCCGTCATCGTCGCCTATGCCGACAAGCGCGTGCGTCATTCCGAGGTTGTGTCCATAAAGGAAAGATTTGACGATCTTCTCGTCCGCTACGGCATCACGGCCGACAAGATAGACAATATCGCCGCCAATTATGCTCATGTACAGGCCGTGGAGCAGGCCATATTCGACAGGGTAGGTATCATTTAGATGGAAAAGTTGCGGATTCTTCTCGTGGCCGGAGGCTGGTCCACGGAACGTGAAATCTCGCTGAGCGGCGCCGCATCCATTGCGGAGGCGCTCTCCGGACGCGGCCATGAAGTGACGCTGTTTGATCTGTCCGACGGTTTTGAGAATCTTCTGGAGCTTGCGGCCGGTCATGACGTCGCCTTTCTCAACCTTCACGGCCAGCCCGGGGAAGACGGCCTTGTGCAGGCCATTCTGGAACGTGCGGGCTGTCCCTATCAGGGAAGCGGGCCGGCAGGCTCCTTCCTTGCCCTGAACAAGGCTGCGGGCAAGGCGCTGTTCCGCCGGGCCGGCCTGCTGACCCCGGACTATGAGTTTCTGCCCGTTCGTCCGCCGCAGGGATGGAAGACCTCGCTTCCCTATCCGCTGTTCGTCAAGTCCAACAACGGCGGATCCAGCATCGATCTGTTCCGCGTCAACGACGAGGCGCAGCTCGCAGAGGCTCTGAACACCCTGTTCGACCATCATCAGGAAGTCGTCATAGAAACGTTCATTCCCGGTCAGGAAATCACCTGCGGCGTCGTGGGGCGTCCCGGCGAGGAAAAGGCGCTGCCTCCGGTGCTCATTGTTCCGAAACGTGAGTTCTTTGACTTTCATGACAAGTACGCTCCCGACGGGGCGGCGGAACTTTGTCCGGCTCCCCTGTCGCCGGAAGTGACGGCAAAGGTGCAGGAAACGGCCGTTGCCGCGCATCGCTGCCTCGGTCTTTCCGGCTACAGCCGTGCGGATTTCCGGCTCAGCGGGAGCGGAGAACTTTTTGTTCTGGAGGTCAACACCCTGCCCGGCATGACGGGCGCAAGCCTGGTTCCCAAGGAGGCCGCGGCGGTCGGCATGGCTTTCGGAGAGCTTCTGGAACTGCTTCTGCAGTATGCCGTGAAGTCCTGACGCTTCCGGAAAACGTTCGTTCAGTCCCTCCGTCCTTCAGAAGGACGGGGGGACTTTTTTTCGGCATTTGCCTGCGCATGGGAAAGGCCGTTGTCGTCATGCAAGGTGCCGCGGGTTCCTGCGCATGGGGCGTCTTTTCCGGACGCCGGAAGGAAGTGCTGTTTCTGCCCGGTGCCTGCGCGCTTTCCTTCATGACATCGCCGGACTGTCTCCCCTTCCACTCCCGGCGGATGGACCCGTAAGTTTCCAATCGTGTCTAAAGATGGATGACGAGAATCATGCCATGACGGCCGCATGGGTGTCCGGAACAAAAATGTAATTTTTTAACCAGCTGAAATATATAATAAAAACAGAAAATGTTCTGAACGAAAATGTTAACCATAATTAAATCAATGGGTAACGGTGAAATAAAAAATTTCGTTTTTGTCACAAAAAGTGGTTGATTCTCGGAAAAAATAGCGATAGTCGATAGTCGTTCCTGCCGGAAAAATCCGTTTTTACAAAAATGTATCATTTTTCGGATTCAACGGACGGATGTGCCTATTCAGGAAAAACGTTTCCTGTCGTCAATTTCAAGGAGCAGCGAATCATGGGTAACAATTATGTGCAGAGCGTACGCGCCAAGTATCCTTACCAGCCGGAATTTCTGCAGGCCGTCGAGGAAGTGCTTTTCTCCATGGCCCCGCTTTTCGAACGCGAATCCAAGTATCAGGAAAACGCCATTCTTGAGCGTATCGTCGTTCCCGAACGCCTTGTGGAGTTCCGTGTGGCCTGGACCGACGACAAGGGCCGCATCCAGGTGAACAACGGCTATCGCGTCCAGTTCAATTCCGCCATCGG